>JBEQBT010000212.1:0-6061 GCA_041639705.1 Clostridiaceae bacterium
GATGAGTGTAGATTTTCATTTTAAATCCACCAATATTCTCAATTTAAAACAGCATACAAATTACAAATATTAGGTGATATTCTCACTTTAAAACAGTATGATTTTAAAACATTCTCGATTTACATTAGCATTTCACATGAATTCTTAAAAGTTCATAGTTGCACAAATAAAATATTTGTATTACGCTAATTCTGTAGAATGACTTACATGACAAAAGAGCAGGTGGTGCTGCTCTTTTAAAAGGGTGATAATTTAAATTTGATCCTTAAGTGTATAAAGTGCTGTAGCTACGGTTATTCCATCTACGGGGCCAAGAACTCTTGTAAGTTGTTCTGTGTTCCAAAATTTATCACCTAGACTGCTTAGGTAGCATCCAGCGCCCCAGTCAGGCACACAAGCCCAATTTCCTCGAGAGGATTTTCCAAATACAACCATTATACCCGATCTTGCTTCAATTCTAATTTCATAATGACTTTTGTATTTAGTGAACCTTGGTATTATACCTTCCCACTTTTCGATGCCATCATCAGTTTTCATACTACAATTAAATTTCATATCAGCACCTCTATCATATATTGAGTTCATTTTGAGCTTGGTAAACAATTTCTTCATCAATAATTCTCTGTTTTGTTGAATATGCCGTCATTAAACATGAATTAACCAAGTTGTTTACTAACCTTGGGAACCCACTGGTATTCCCATATATTGCATCGATAGCATTGCAGGTGAATAGCTCTTCAGTAACACCAGCTAATTTAAGCCTGCTGTTTATGTAATCTGATAATTCTTCTTTCTTAAGACCTTGCAAAATATATTTAACCCCTATTCGTTGGCGAAGAGCATTATTGATATTCAAAGCCAATTTATTACGTATATGTGGTTGTCCTGAAAGTATCAGAATATAAGGATTTTCAGAATCTATTTTAAAATTGAAAATCAATCTCAAATCTTCAAGAACGTCATTTGATGCCATTTGAATTTCATCCAATATAATTACTGGTGTAATTCGCTGATCATAGTAAGAGGAACAAATAGCCGTTTGGATTTGGTTAAATAATGTGACTTTCCTAGATGATGGTGTTTCTCCTAGTATCGTGGCTAATGCCTGATAAAAGTCTTTTACTGTAAGGGTGGATAGGGCAAGATAGCAAGGCTTGTACAATGAAGGGTTTAAACTATTTACATATTTTCTTAAAGAGGTTGATTTGCCAGCACCAGCTTCACCGACAACCAAGCCCATGCCTCTCGTACTTTGAAGATATTTAAGTCTAGCACTAAGCTCCTTGAAGTCGTTGCTTTCATAAAGACTATCGGTAGAAATATTTTTATCAAAAGGGTTAAATTTAAATCCAAAATATTGTGTGTACATACTAGTTACCATCTCCTTCGCTTAACAAATTTGAATACGATATCACGGTATGAGGCACATCATCACTTACTTCTATTGGATTAATTTCTTTATCATTATCACTAGCCTTGCGTCTATTTCCATTAAAACGTCGTTTTACGTGGGCATTATCCGAAAAATTTATCTTTATTGCTTCCCCGACTTTTATACCTTCCCTGTATAAAAAAATCTTGTTTTGGACATTACTTAACAGTTCTGGGTCGTACCTTACTTCTAAGCGCTCTCCTGCAAATTTCTGTTCAGTTTCATATAGAATATTGTCAAGTTGGAGTGTTGCATCGTTATTAATTTTTCTACTGACCCTTATCAAAAAACATTCGTGTAATTGATTTATATCATTGAATATTTTGATCCTTGAAACTTGTGACATAAATAAATCTATAGGGCTCATTAATGTTGTACTATGTTTCTTTCTCTGATAGTCATCTTCGAGCCAGACTCTAAATTTTGTGTTTAGTTCTTCAATATCCTTTATCTCAGTTGGATTTATTCGACTTAAGAACCTTGTTCTGACTGTTTTAAAGAACCTTTCTATCTTTCCTTTTGAGTTTGGAGTAAATAATTTTGCATGAATAAGTGTACATCCTATAGAGGCACATATATACTCCAATTGCTGAGATCTGTAGATTTTTCCATTGTCTGTATACAACATTGTAGGGATTCCCCTTTTCATAATCGCTTCTTTAAAGGAAGCCCTAAGTGCATTGAAGTTTTGAGTGTGATAAAATTCTGCATGGGTTATTAGTCTTGAAGAATCATCAATGTAAGCTAAAAGGTAGGTTTGTTTTTTAGATTTGCCTACTTTTATGTATGGCCCATACATCGTGTCTGTTTGCCAAAGTTCATTAATAAACGCATGGGAAAATCGTTTCAAATCCTTTTCTTCATCATCAATAGACAGTTCTTTGTTTATATGGATATCTTCCATATATCTATAGAAGGTGGAAATAGATACTTTACTTTCCGTCAAAGTTCCTTCTGCTACTAGCGTTTCATAAATCAATTTTACTTGCATTTTAGGAAATTCTAATTTTATCTCCTTGATTCTTGATAAAATTTCATCTCCAATTTTCCGGTGAGTTCCTTTATCACTTCTCCCCCCAGGTTTAAGAGCATCTATACCACCTTTAAGGTAAGAAGATGCCCAGTATTGCAATGTCTTTGGTGTGTAATTCCTTGACCCATAGTAGGGTATGTCTATTGGTTTATCACATAGCTCAGTAAAGTAGGCCTTTTGATTTGGAATTTGACCGTTTAAAACCGGAGCCACAATAGAAAACTTTTTAAGTGCTATTGTTTCTCGCATTTTATCATCTAACTGCATATAAAAACCTCCATTAATTTCCCGACCGGTCGAATCTAAAGCTTTAATTCTATTTTAATTAAGCTCATCTTTGATATAAAGGAAAAAGTTGTGTTGGAGGCTGAATTTACAATCATACTTCTAAAATTTTAGTTTTAATGCTAAAATTAATTGAGAGAGCCAAGGAATGCCCTATTGCAATTATCCCTAAATCTTTTCCCGAAGACGTGGGTGGATTTAAATCCACTTGAGATAATTTCAATAAGCTCCATGACTCTTTTCCTTTTGTCACTTTCATTAACATCGTAAGTAATATAGGGCTTAAGCTGCCTTATTCCATGCTGTATAAAGACTGTGTTTGCAATAAACCTTTTTATGTAAAAGTATATATGCTGTCTTTCAATCATGATGTCAGGATTTTCTTTTCTAAGCTCTTCTATGCAAGATTTAAGTGTTCCAGCATATCGAATAACATCTCCAATATATTTAATAATCAAGCCTATATAATATTGAAAAAATGGAGTGCAGAAGTATGGAAGATAAGAAATTGTTCTTCCACATTCTTGGCATATATATCTCCGAACAAGAATTTTCTTGCTGAATCCTCTAGTTATAAAATAGCGCCTGTAAAATCCATGTTTCTTCATTGTTATGTATTTATTACAAATTGGACATTTATTTGGTGGATCAGGAAAGTTGTAATTATAGTTCGCGTTAGCATATTTATCGTAATCTTCTTCCACAAATTGAATCTGCATAAAAATTCCTCCATAAAGTTAATGCTAAAATAAATTGACAATCCTTCTCAATTTATTTTAGCATTAACTTTATTCTCAGATTATATATCTTGATAATTTTCATGAGATTTAAGTGATTTGAATTTGATAGCTTACATCAAGGACAAAATTAGAGAGATAACTAACCGAAATATAGGAATAAGCATGGAGTCAAGAATTAAGAAACTCAATGAATATACTATAGGTTGGATTAACTATTTTGGGATAGCAAAGGCTGCCGCCAGACTAAGAGACTTAGAGGAATGGCTACGAAGGAGATTAAGAGCTTGTATTTGGAAACAATGGAAGAAGATAAAGACAAAAGGAAGAAATCTTATGAAACTTGGACTACCCGAGTACAAAGCTTGGGAATATGCAAATACAAGAAAAGGCTATTGGAGAATATCCAACAGCCCAATTCTTAAAACAACTCTAACTAATAAATATCTCGAAAGTCTTAACTATAAAAGCATTTCTAGCAGATATCAAATAGTTCATAATTCTTAATGAACCGCCGTGTACCGAACGGTATGCACGGTGGTGTGAGAGGACGCTGGATAAATTAATTATTCAGCTCCTACTCGATTAGCATAATAGGAATAATGCGACGCAAAAAAAGCGAAATCTCATAATCTCATGTGGGTGGCACCAATGACTGCAAATGTGACTATTTGTGTATCTGTGAATTAGCATTTCCATTTATTAGGGTATGATACAAATGGATTATCCTTTATGAAAAACCTCCAGGGGTAGTGGATTGCTTCTTCAGCATAATCAATGTTTATTCTAGGAGATGTGCATATTTCTATATCCTCATTTGTATCATCCTCGAGAATATATAATCTTTCTCCACATAAATCCTCGCCATAATTAGTTTTATCAATTTTCATTGCTTTACATAGCTTTCCAGGACCGTTTGTCATATTTACTATTGAACGTTTATTCAAATCAGAGTAGGGCTTATTATATCTATTAATAGATAGTTGGTTTAAATTAGAAATTGGTTCTAATGCACGTATTAAAATTGCATTTGGAGTTCCAGACTCTGCAGAAACTACATTCATGCAATAATACATGCCATAAATTGAAAATATGTAGGCAAAGCCTGGAGGACCATACATTATCGCTACCCTTTCTGTTCTTCTGTTATTAAATGAATGTGCGGCCTTATCATGTGGGCCTTTGTATGCTTCAACCTCGACAATTCTTCCCATAAGCTCAATTCCATCTACTTTATGAACTAAATACTTACTAAGAAACCTTTTACTCAAATCAAGTGTATCACCCTCATAAAATTCTCTGGAGAGTTTTTTCATATTCTGCACCTCACAAAACATATTAGAATGCCATTCAATAAATTTATTATATCAAAATTATAAAAATTAAATTCCGATAGATAAACTATATTTTCTTGAAAAAGTTATAATATATATAATGTAATTTCCTTATCGGAACGTATATAGATTTGTTAATAAATAAAAATTTAAATGATAGGTTAGCAGTAAAATGTTTAGAAATGTAAAAGAAATTTTTATAAATCAACAATGTTATGTCATTATTTACATAACATTTGGTTAGTGAAATAAGTAATAAGACAAAGCTACAGATAGATTTTTAATCAATATTATTATCCTATTGCATTTAATAATTGAATTTGATTTTGCAGACATCAATTTAAAGTGATACAATACATTGTGTTATTAAAATATTCATATACCAAATATAGAATTGGAGGGTATATTATGGAGTTCAGCCCTAACGCTATAAAGGTTCTTGAAAAAAGGTATTTAGCTAAGGATGAGAAGGGAGAGGTTGTAGAAACACCGCAAGAAATGCTTACTAGAGTAGCACATGTAATAGCACAGGCGGATAAAAAATATGACAAAAAAGCAGATGTAGAAGCAACAGAAGAAAAATTCTATAATATGATGGCTTCACTTAGATTTCTTCCTAATTCGCCAACATTAATGAATGCAGGAAGACCATTAGGTCAGCTTTCAGCGTGTTTTGTTCTTCCAATTGAGGATTCAATGGAAGGAATATTTGATTCAATTAAAAATGCAGCATTAATACATAAATCAGGTGGAGGAACAGGCTTTGGTTTTTCCAGATTAAGAGAATCAGGAGCTACAGTAAGGTCAACTGGTGGAGTTGCATCTGGTCCAATTAGCTTTATGAAGGTTTTTAATTCTGCTACTGAAGCAGTAAAGCAGGGTGGAACAAGACGTGGTGCAAACATGGCAATTTTAAGAGTTGACCATCCGGACATATTAGATTTTATTAAGTGCAAGGAAAATGATAGGGAAATAACTAATTTTAATATAAGTGTGGCCATCACTGAAAAGTTTATGGAGGCAGTTGAAAGAGGAGAGGATTATGAAATCCTTGACCCACATTCAAAAGAGGTTAAGGGAAAGCTTATTGCTAGAGAGGTATTTGAGCTAATAGTTAATAAATCATGGAATAATGGAGAGCCTGGAGTAGTATTTATTGATAGAATGAATAGAGATAATCCTACTCCAGAACTTGGAGAAATAGAAAGTACTAACCCATGTGGTGAGCAGCCTCTGCTTC
>JBEQBT010000213.1:0-6060 GCA_041639705.1 Clostridiaceae bacterium
ATTCGTGCTTAATTTTGGAATTAGAGGTTCAGCTCTAGCAACTATAATATCACAGGCTGTCAGTGCAACATGGGTACTCTACTTTTTCTTTAGAGGTAACAGTCCACTTAAAATAAAGAGAAAAAATTTAAGACTGCAAAAGCATATCGTTCTTGGGATATTTTCAATTGGTATGTCTCCATTTGCAATGCAATTTGCAGCAAGTGTTATAACTGTGTTATTAAATTCTAGCCTATTGAAGTATGGTGGAAACATTGCAATTGCAGCCATGGGAGTAATCAATAGCCTTACCCTGTTAATATTAATGCCCATATTTGGTATAAACCAAGGTTCACAGCCCATTATTGGCTTTAATTATGGTGCAAAGCAATATGATCGAGTAAAAGAAGCCCTAAAACTTGCAATAATTGGTGCTAGTATAATTTCAATATTTGGCTTTATTATTATACAACTTTTCCCAAGACCTTTGATAGGCCTTTTTGGGAAGGGAGATTTAGAGTTAATTAATATTGGATCCAATGGAATGCGAATATATTTATCAATGCTTCCTATTATTGGATTCCAAATTGTAAGCTCAAACTACTTCCAAGCTGTTGGTAAACCAAAGCATTCCATGTTTTTGAGCTTATCAAGGCAGGTAATAGTATTAATACCACTACTTTTAATACTCCCGCCAATATTTAAACTTAATGGCATATGGCTGGCAGGACCTTCGGCAGATTTTACGGCATCTGCATTAACAGCTGTATTCATATTTAGAGAAATGCGGCATTTAGGAAGGCTCCACGAGGATAGAAACCCTCAAGTTTAATAATAAGAATTCCCGCCCTCAGATAAATTTGAGGGCGGGGCTTTTTAATATCCTTGATCTGGTTGGTATCCCTGGTATCCCTGGTATCCTTGGTATCCTTGGTATCCTTGGTATCCTTGGTATCCAGGATATCCTCCATACTGACCTGGTCTTCCACCATAAGGTGGATATGGTCTTCTCCTTCTTCTTCTCCTTCTTCTACCTCTCAATTCATCAATAAACAAAATTCCAAGTAAATCTCTAAGTCCCCTTCTTCCTGGAATTTGTCTTGTTATGCCCTCATCCATATCATCTCTCATCATATTTTCAACATCTGGACCAACTTCATTAAGAATGTTATCCAGTATCTCTTCTATTTCTTCCTTTCTAGGTGTATGTGTCTCTCCATGTTTTTCTTCCATCCTATCACAGTGTTTGCGAACCATTGGTAGAACTGCAAAGTATACCTTTGGATACATTGCTTCTAAGTCCCTGTCATCCTCTTCTTCCATCACCACCATCATGGGACACTGCCAATTTTCGATGTTTTTACTGCACTTCTTGCAATCTCTATATTGATACATTATTACTGCAAAACCTCCATATAAATATATACAATTTATAATATGTTTTTTATATTATATTGCTACAAATTATGATTTACAATTAAGGATGTATTATCAACATTTTTTCTATATAGAAAGCATTATTGATTTTACACTACTCTCTGTCATTGCTGTGAAAGTCGCTGCAAGTGTCAATGTCATCCTGAACGCAGTGAAGGATCTTATACGTACCATAGGGAAGATGCGACTCTAGCGCTCAGGATGACAAACTGAATTGTTTATCATGTAAAAATATTATTACTTTCTATTTAGCAATAATATTATTTAAAACTTAACCTAAACTTAATATATTAGTGATACAATATATTTATAGAGATTTTAGTATTGCATTACATCTTATACGGTGCTATAATTTCTTCTATACAATACTTTTGAGTATTGTAAATATATAACTGGAGGTCATAAATTGATGAAAAATAACAAGTTCAAGCTTACTCCTGACATTATAGAAGCTTGTCTAGAAGAATCTTTTGAAAAGATTATAGTAACTCAGAACAAATCCTGTAAGAAAAAATAACTTACAAGGGTTTATTTTTTTATATAGAATAAATAATAGTGACAGGCTAATCAGTTATGTAACTCATGAGCCTGTCACTATACCCTCACTCATAAAGATCCTTGTAAATTATCTTAAACACCTCAAGTGCTTCTTCCATTTTTATTTTTAGAAGTGCCCTTTTATCCTGAAGCTCCCTTATTCCTGTCTCAGTAAGTGTATATATTTTCTGAGTTTTTCTTTTTACATCGTCCCACTCACCAACTACCAGGTTCTCTTTTTCGAACTTCTTTAAAAGTGGATATATTCCTCCAGTGCTGGGAAGCCACATTCCACCCGTTCTTTCTTCAATTTTTCGAGAAATGTCATTCCCATTTGTTGCGCCAAGGCTTAATATATAAAGCACATATAGGGGTAAAAGTCCCTTTGTGAACACCTGTCCTACTGCTTCCTTTTCCTGCTGAACCTTTTTTATCTGGGCAAGCTTAGACTTATATTCCTCATAAAGTCTTTTTTCCTCTGCCTTTATATCTACACTCAACTTATCCATATTTACTCCTCCAATCAAGGCTACTGCTAAAAATAGTATATCCTTATTTTTTTAATGGTGCAAACAGATTTTCCGTCCTATGGTGACGTGGCTGTCACCATTTCCCTAATTTTTGTTTCACATTTATGACAGCTTAATGCATATACTGACTAATGTACAGTATTAAATTCATAATAGAGGTGAAGTGGATGGTAATTGGAATAATGTCTGATACACATATTCATAAGCATGCAGAAAAAATAAACGAATTGATAAATCAGTACTTCATGGATGTTGATATGATAATACATGCAGGGGATTATACTGACAGCAGAGTGGTCAGTATACTTAAAAAATATAAAAATTTTGTTGGGGTTTGGGGAAATGTTGATAAAAACAATACCAGAGAGCTTTTGCAGGAAAAGGAAATAATAAATGTACTTGATTATAAAATAGGGATTTATCACGGTCATGGGGATGAAAAAACCACCATAGACAGAGCCTATGACATATTTAAGAATGAAGGGATTGATATAATCATATTTGGCCATAGTCATAAGCCAACTATATTAACAAAAAATAAAATATTAATGATAAACCCAGGTTCAATTACCTATCGCAGAACAGAGAGATGGAATTCCTATATGATTTTAAGGCTAGATAAGGATTTAATAGATGTACAGATTAAGCTCATAAATAAGTAGCATAATTATAATATCCAATGTTCTGCTAATTATTAAGTATTTGTTATCTTTCATTTTTCACGGGTAGCACACCTCAATTGATTTTTCAGAAACCCCTGAAAATATTGAATTACAATATTGTCTAAACCATAGGAGTACTGGCAATGGAAACATTGCCAGTACTTTTTTCCATATTTTATCCCAGTTCCTTGCTTACTTTCTTCTGCCTTAGAGTACCTGACTTCCTAAGATATTATCCTGTAAATCAGTTTTATTAAATCAGAATGCACTGTCTACCGCTACAATACCATATTTCTATTCCTTATCCACTTTGACATTTACTTTCATAATTCGGCCAACTTCCCAGCATAAAAGAGAGGATTTTACAAATCATAATATTGAAATCAAATAATTTAATATAAAATGTTTATAAGCCTTTTATATTAAAAGGAGGTTTTTAAATGAGAGAAGGTTTAATTCCAACTGTTCTTGGCACAGCTGTTGCTGCTACAGGAGTTGTTTTAAAGAAAAAAGAAGTCGCCCCAATGATAGCCGCTGGTATTGTTGGCTTTGGTCTAGCCCATGTTGTTTTAGGAGCTATTGATCTTGTAGAACATAATAAATAGTAGTGTATAAAAGGTGAGGAATTTTGCCTCACCTTTTATACATCCATGAAAATCTTTTTAGTATCCTATAAATTAAACTATTATTCATTGATAATCAAGGTTCAATAGTATAATATGATTATAAAACTAGATATAATCCTAGTGATTCATTTTTCCACATAGAAAGGGCATTATGGTTTATAGCAAGGCTCATATTAAATAAAATCCCTCTATAGCGCAAATGCCCCAGGCCGATGTGGGCAGCGGCCACTACAATTTAGAACAAAGGAGATTCCTAATGGAAGTTTTTGTAGCTAAGCAATCTATATTCGATAGAAACTTAGATGTATATGGATATGAACTTTTATTTCGCAGCGGTCATAATAATTATTATGATGGTCTAGATGAAAATGTATCTACCTCAAGTGTAATATCCAATAGTCTTTCTGTAATAGGAATGGAGAATTTAACCGGAGATAAAAGAGCCTTTATAAATTTCCCATATGAAATGCTAATTAATGGTACTGCCACTACCCTTCCAAAGGAATCAGTGGTTATTGAAATACTAGAGAATGTATACCCTGATCACGATATAATCAATGCTTGCAAAAAATTAAAACAGCTGGGATACATACTTGCCCTTGATGACTTTGTACTTAAACCAGAGTATTATCCCCTTATAGAGCTTTCAGATATAATAAAGGTTGATTTTCTCCTTACAAAATCGGAGGAAAGGGAATTGATTATAAAAAAAATTAATTCCCCAAAAATAAAATTTCTTGCTGAAAAGGTTGAGAGCAGAGCAGAGTATGACCAGGCATTTCAATTAGGTTACTCTTATTTTCAAGGATATTTCTTAAGTAAGCCCGTTATAATAAAAGGCGCGGCATTTCAAAATAATAAATAAAAACTATTCCAATTTATTAAAAATTCATTTATTACGTATTAGTATGGAACACTAGTCCTGTCATCTTGAACCAAGTGAAGGATCTTATACATACCTTGGAAAAGATCCTTCACTTCGTTCAGGATGACAATGTAGTCCTTCATATTAACCACCATGCCGGCGCGCCGGCACAAAAAAGGATGAAAGTTGGACTCTGTCATTCTGAGCGTTAGCGAAGAATCTTGTAAGTACTCAGGATGACAACGCCTTTGGCGTTAACTTTCATATTAATGACAGAGTTGGAATTTTGTTTATCTATAGCAGCAAGACATAGTAATTCTTATAAAAACATTACCTCCAATTATGTGAGATTCATTATAATCTCACATTTTTTTACTTACATGGATATACTTGATTTAAAATATCTCCTGGTATAACATAATATTAGAGTAAAATGCAAGGGGGAATTTTAATGGCAAACGAAAGTTCAAGAATACCAAAACGTTCTGAGGTTTCTTCAGGATATAAATGGAGTCTTGAGGACATTTATACATCTGTAGACTTGTGGGAAGAGGATTATAAAAAAGTAAGGTCACTGGCTTCAGAGCTTTCAGAATATAAGGTCCTACTTAATCAATCCTCTACTAAGCTTCTAGAATGTCTAAATGCTGATGCTGAAATGAACAGGTTATTTGATAAGGTTTACGTTTATGCGCAAATGAAAAGCCATGAGGATACAACAGATGCCTTTTATCAGGGAATAGCAGATAGGGCAGATTCATTAGGCACGTTCATTTCCAGTGCAAATTCCTTTATAGTGCCTGGAATTCTCGAAATACCAGATGAGATATTAAATGAATTTATTGATGAAAATGAGGATCTAGGATTTTATTCTACATACATTGAAGATATAAGAAGGAACAAGCCCCATGTTCTCTCAGCAGTTGAGGAACAGCTCCTTGCAATGGCTGGAGAAATAGCAAATTCCCCAGTTAGCATATATGGCATGATAAACAATGCCGATATTAAATTTCCAACTATAATAGATGAAAACGATAAGGAAATAGAGGTAACTAAGGGAAGGTATATACCCTTAATGGAAAGCTCAGACAGAAGGGTTAGGAAGGATGCATTTGATGCCCTTTATTCAACCTATAAAAAACAGATTAACACCATTGCTTCAACCCTTAGTGCAAACGTTAAAGCTAATATGTTTAATGCAAAGGCAAGAAAATATTCTTCAGCAAGGGAAGCATCATTATTCTCTGACAATGTGCCTGTAAGTGTTTATGATAATTTAATTGACGCAGTACACAATAACCTCCATTTAATGCATAGATATGTTTCCCTCAGGAAGAAGCTGCTTAAGCTTAATGAGCTTCATATGTATGACTTATATACTCCTATTATTAATGAAGTTAAAATGGAAATCCCCTTTGAGCAAT
>JBEQBT010000214.1:0-6035 GCA_041639705.1 Clostridiaceae bacterium
TACCATTTTTATTCAGCAGGTCACATAGTCCAATTCCGTTACTACATGCAATTATCATACACCCACTTGATATTAACCTATAAGGATTTATATTAAGAGCATTACAAATTTTTAATGTTTCTTCTTTTATTGGTATATTCTCTTCATATATATACATACCCTTATTAGAAGCGACCGCTACCTCCCATATAGCACCAAGAATTCCTCCTTCAGTAGCATCATGCATTGCATTAACTCCAAATTGTCCTGCTAACATGCCCACATCAACAACGCTAATACTCTTTAACATATTTTTTCCCATATCAATAATCTCAGATGGCAATTTAGTAATCAGATAATCCTTATATAACCTGGATAGAATCCCTGTGCCTTCAAGCCCCGCATAACCAGTTACAATAATATCATCACCTATTTTTGCTCCTCCAGTAGTTACAATCTGCTCCTTTTTACCCTTTCCAATTGCTGTAATAGATAAAACCATACGATTTACAGAACTTGTGATTTCAGTATGACCACCAAGAACATCTATTTGCAGCTCAGCACAAGCTTCATTTACTTCTCCAATAACCTGTCCTATATCCTCAAGCCTTGAGCTTAATGGTGCAAGTATTGTTACCATTATTCCAATAGGTTTAACCCCTGCAGATGCAATATCATTACAGCAAATATGTACACCTATGTGACCAATATTTTCTTGAGCTGCAGTTACAGGATCAGTAGTTAAGACACATACTTCATTCCCAAAATCTATAATAGAGCAATCCTCTCCTATTTCAGGCCCAACAATAACTTCCTTGTTACTTTTTTTTATTTTACTAATAATGACTTCTCTTAATACTTCATTAGTCAATTTTCCCTCCTGCATAACAATCCCTCCATTCTTTACACCTAACTACAATTATATCTATTTTTCTTACTTAAAACCACCCTGTCATTTACCTGAATTACTTTATAATAGAAATAGCTATATAAATATTTTTTTACCTCTAGTAACTTTACCCGTCCATTATACATAGATTAGTATAAAGAAATTATGTATTTCAGGTGGTGAAATTATTTGTACACCCATCTCAAAAGAACAGAAAAGGACTTAGAGGATATGTCATTGAAATTACTGTGTATGTCGATAAATACTATAAAATGGGGATGTCTATACTCAGGTGCTGGTATTCCTTATTCGCCTCCAGAAAAAGAACTTAAAAGACTATTTTTTAACATAAATTCTGATAATCCATCAAATAACATATATCAAAATTTAAAACCACTAAAATGCTTATATAAAAAAGCAAAGCCCGAATTTGTTAATATTTCCTCGGAAATATTAAACCAATTAAACTACACATGGATTTCTAAAAGCTTTAACAAAATAATATCCCCTTCTACCCAGTCATATTCAATACTTGCATTATGCAACCTTGCAGAATTTATATATGGGGAGGATGTTTTATTAGGAGGTATATTGGTTAAAAATGCAGAGATACTTTATGACTTTCTATCAACATATTTAAGAAATGTAGATGGCTTATTTATTTCTGTAGAAGATAAATCTAAGTCTTATAGTGATGATATTAAAATAAAGCCCCGCCAAAAGGACTCAAAGCTTAATGACCAGCTTTGTGTATTAGAAGCATTATTGTGCTTATATCATATTACTTCCAAGAATGAATTAAAGGAATACTTTAATCCCCAAAACTCAAAATATATAAATGAGGCAAGAAGTATATTCAATTATATTTATGAAAACTATCATGATTTTCTTGAATTAACTTCAAAGCAAATAAGCCTTTCTATATCATCACTTGTAAGATGTTGTAGGTACGAAGAGGATACTGAGCAACTTATAAACTATAATCAATTGATTGCTTTACTTTGTGCTGAGCTAGAGTCGAGAATAAAAGTAACAGGGGAATTGGAAAAGAGCTTTAATAATCCTAACCTTGCATCATTTATAACCCACTTCCGAGCTGCTTCTGCCCTATTAGAAGGGTCTGTTGAAACAGGGATTAAAAAATTCGAGAGTCTTTCACTACGTATCTATGATAATCTAGCAGACCTGTTTGACTTTTCAATGGGGTTATTTGTAACAGGGGATAGTACTGAATTAAATTATTCCATAAGGGATATTGTTGAAATAATAAAGGGGTTTTTTGTATATTACTCAATGTATAAAAAAGATAGGATTTTAAAAATAATTATAGATTTTTACACAACTGCCATAGAAAGATCAGGAATAGTCCCATCTATAGTAGATAGGCAATTTAAATTTAAAGATAATGAGATTCTCATAACAGATGAGATTCCATTATTATCGGAATGTAATAAGGCTCCTGTATTTCTTAAAAGCTTCAGATATGTATTTAGGAAAACCCAGACCTTCACGGTATCTAAATATTTTAACAGCAGTTATGCACTTTACTCAAGTTATTTATTTCTAAACTATTTAACACCAATTATTAATATTTTATAAATATTTCCTAAGAAAAAAACAATACTAAATACAAAGGAGGTTTCCTATGACTAATATAAATTGCTCAGCAAACTGCAGCTATGAGAGAAATGGAAAATGCACTTTAAATCATGTTAGTATTACTGCAAATGTAATGGGACATGGTACAGATTGTGCGTATTTTTCCCCTCGCAGTACAAATGCTAATACTCCTCCTGAAAAAGAATAGGCCTGCAGCTGCAGGCTTATTCTTTATGAAGACTTAGATTAATTTGTGGATAATAATATTTAATTACTTTTGCACATATGCATTATCAAAGAATAAGAACCCCAGCTGTGATTTTCTTGTGCCCTTTACATAGTCCTTAATCATTGCAACATTGACATAGTAGTATATTGGTATAATTGGCATATCGTTCATTAACATTGTCTCAGCATCCCTCAAATCCCGATCTCTTGTTGCAGCAACTATCTCTTTCTTAGCAGCTGCTATTTTTGCATCATATGCGGGATTACTGTATCCTGGGTTATTGTTTCCACTTACACTAGTAAACAATTCAAGGAATGTCATTGGATCCATGTAATCGCCTATCCAACCATCTCTTGCAATTAAATACTCCTTGTTTGTTCTTGTTACTTGAAACACCTTCCATTCCTGATTAGCAAGATCCACATTGATTCCAAGATTTTTCCTCCACATATCCTGAACTGCTTGAGCAACATCCTGATGTCCAGATCCTGTGTTATAAAGGAATGTAATTTTAGGAAAGCCCTGACCATTTGGGAATCCAGCATCAGATAAAAGTTTTTTTGCTTCATCAACATTACCCTTAGGATCAAAATAATTTTTAGTAGTAAAATCTCCCCCAGCAGTTGCTGGAACTCCAGGTGGAACAAATGCTCCAGCAGGTATTTGTCCTGCCTTTAAAACATTCTTAGATATTGCATCTCTGTCAATAGCAAGTGCTAATGCTCTTCTAACCCTTACATCAGAAAGTGCCTTAGCTGCAGCTGCATCTACTGATGCAGCCTTTGGAGTCATGTTTATTGAGAAATAATATGTTCCAAGGTATGGAAGAGCAACCGCCTCCTTATTTGCAAGAAGTGTAGGTACTTCCTGGGAGGGTGGTCCTTCTATATAATCTAGCTGTCCAGATTTATATGCTGCGAGTCTGCTTGTTGCCTCTTCAATCATGGAAAACTCAATCCTGTTAAGCTTTATTGATGATGCATTCCAGTAATTAGCATTTTTTTCAAGTATTATCTTATCCTTTGGTCTCCACTCAGTTAGTTTGAATGGTCCATTTGATATATAGGTTCCTGGCTTTGTAGCCCATGATTCCTTATTTGCTTCCACCATATCCTGCCTTATAGGGCTATATGTTGGAAATGCGGTAAGCTGCAGAAAGTAGGGGGTTACGCTTCCCAGAGTTACAACAAGTGTGCTATCGTCTGTTGCCTTAACACCAACATCATCAGCAGTCCCCTTTTTAGTATTATATGCCTCAGCATTTTTAATATAATAATAGTAGTTTGCATACTCTGCTGCAGTATCAGGGTTCATACCCCTTTTCCATGCATATTCAAAATCCTTTGCAGTAACAGCTTTTCCGTCTGACCATTTAGCATTATTTCTAATATGGAATGTGTAGGTTAACCCATCTGCTGAAACATCCCATTTTTCTGCCACACCTGCTACTGGCTTATCGCCTTCACCAAATCTTGTCAATCCCTCAAATGCATTTACAATTATAGTTCCGCTTTCAACAGCACTGTTTAAAGTAGGATCAAGTGTTTTTGGTTCCGCCCCTATGTCGTACCTAATTAAACTTTGTGTTGCGACCTTCTTGCTTTTGCAGCCCGCAAAAGTTGATATAACAAGAGCTGTACATAGAGCAAAAACTATTAATTTACTAATTCTTTTGCTTAACATCACGATTCCTCCTTTGTTTTTATAATGTTATTTTATATAAATATTGCAAAATATATGTATGGTGCAGAAAACTACTTTTAAAAAAGCAAACCCTCAATTGCTTTTTTAGCAAAAGAAGGTTTGCTTTTTTTAGTTTCTATCTTAAATAATTTTGAAAATTTGTTATGTTAAAGCGTAGTGGTCGATGCCCACATCGACAGGGCATTAACGTGACAGGTGATACCAGCATCAATTGTGGAAAATCCATGCACCGCAAATGCCAAAGCCGATGTGGGCATCGGCCACTACAATGTATAATCATAAATCAAGGGGAGAACACTGTTCGCCCTACAAGTGAAAAGACCAGAGATCAACACTATTCTTAAATAGAACCTTTATTTACTTAATAAGTGACATGCTACTTTATGCCCTCCACCTAGGTCCTTTAATTCTGGTTCTTGTTCTGCACATTTTGCAGTGGCATACTTACATCTGTTTCTAAATCTGCAGCCTGAGGGAGGATTTATTGGTGATGGAATTTCTCCCTCAAGAACTATTCTTTCCTTTGCTTCAGATTGGTCAGGGTCAGGTATTGGAATAGCTGATAAAAGAGCTTGTGTATAGGGGTGAAGTGGTTTTTTGTATAGTTCATTGCTTTCAGCTAATTCAACCATCTTACCAAGATACATAACTCCAACTCTTGTTGATATATGCTTAACCATTGAAAGATCATGGGCAATAAATAAATATGTTAACCCCAAATCCTGTTGCAGCTCTTCAAGCATATTTACAACCTGAGCTTGAATTGATACGTCAAGGGCTGATATTGGCTCATCAGCTATAATAAATTCTGGTTGAACAGCCAATGCTCTAGCAATACCAATTCTCTGTCTTTGTCCACCTGAAAACTCATGTGGATATCTGTTTGCATGCTCGCTGTTAAGTCCTACCCTTTCAAGAAGGTATTGAACTCTTTCTGTTCTTTCCTTGCCTGCCATAAGCTTGTGAATGTCAATAGCTTCTCCAATAATATCTCCAACAGTCATTCTTGGATCAAGTGAAGCATAGGGGTCCTGGAAAATCATTTGCATTTTTCTCCTGTAAGGAGTCATTTTATGGGAATTAAACCTTGTAATATCCACTCCATCATATATGATTTGTCCATCAGTTGGTTCATATAGCTTTATTATTGTTCTTCCTGTTGTTGTTTTCCCACAGCCCGATTCTCCAACTAGTCCTAATGTTTCACCTTTCTTTATTTCAAATGAAACATCATCTACTGCCTTTACATTATTTACTGTTTTACTAATTAATCCTTTTTTAATTGGAAAATACATTTTTAAATTATTTATTTGAATTAAAGACTTATTATCCTTCATTATAGAACCCCCTTTCTTACGGGTGCTTCTACCTTAGGAGCATCTGGATGATTTAACCAGCAAGCTGCCTGGTGCCCTTCTCCTACTTCAAACATAGGAGGTCTTTGTGTCATACATACCTTCATTGCATATTCACATCTTGGAGCAAATGGGCACCCCATTGGTGGTTGTAGAAGATCAGGTGGCTGACCTTCAATTGGTATTAGTTTTTCCTTAACTTCCTCCTTAGGATTTGGAATACTCTTGAGAAGGCCCCATGTATATGGGTGTCTTGGTACATAGAAAATATCTCTTTTAG
>JBEQBT010000215.1:0-5971 GCA_041639705.1 Clostridiaceae bacterium
TCCATTATATATTTCTCAACCTAATACCATTATAATACTAGTATTATTTAAAGTCAATACTAATATGATATTAGTATTATACTAACAAACATCAAACATTTTATAGTAATCATCCATATCATTTACGATTAGAGGGTTGTTTGGTAAATTCCAGTTCATGTCATGCCAGAGCTGCCATGATTCTTGATCACCAATCCAGTCGTAGTAAAAGTCCATACAGCAATCAGCATTAGAGAAATGTATATTGACTATGTTTATGAGTGATGGTTTCTTACCTTCGTATTCATAATCAAAATATAGTATCGTTCCATCTTGGTATTTTATAGTATATATTTCTTCTTCATCTACAAATTGCCAATACCTTTCATCTTTTATTGCTTCTTCCCATGATTCAATACTATATTTTAAGGATTGTTTTAAATCTTTCTTGTAAATAGCTTGCTTATCTTGCTTTAAGGTATTTTTGTATTGTTTACACCATTGTTGTTTATTTAACTTACTTTTCATGTATTTAGGTTCAATATAAGTGTAATAATCATTATTTGTAACCTGCAAACCTGTAAGTAATTCAAACTCATATTTCAACATAATTATAACCTCCCTACTCTTTTTATGACCCTAGCAACCCTTCTTATATAAAAAATTGTGAATGCCCTTTGGTGAGAAAAAACATTTACATGTGTAGGCGTAGATAAGGGCATACAGAGGGATAAATTGAACTGCATATAAGGAATACCTCTTATGCTCGCTATGGGCTTTAGCCTTTACCCTTATCGGAGATGGAACATGTGGTATAATGTTTTAGCAAAGGGCACTAGTAATTAATTAAAATTATTTTTAAATAAAACAAAAAAAGTGTCCCCCGGGGACACTTTTCCTTTATTCCAATCTTGATCTACAAATTTAAATATACCTTTATTCCTTAAAATTATTATCAGTGCTTTTATTTACTATATATTCAGCTTCACGATCATAACCACCTATAAATTTTTCTTCTGGTTCAGGATAATAAATCTTAGTTTGCCATAGCCCTTTTTTTATCATATATTTTTCTACTTCATCTGCACTAAATAACCATGTTACCCCTCGCTGCTCTCCTTTAATATTTTCACGCTTAGCTTCAGCTGTAATATATTGCACACTATATCCTGTTAGTTTTGCTAAGTCAGCAGCTATATAAACACCTGCACTAATACCAAATCTTACTTTTAATATAGCCTTACCTATTTCAGTATCTAAAAAATTTAATGGTACTAACAATTCACTTAAGGAAATATTAATACTAAATATACCTCTCAGAATCTTATTTACTGTAGTTCTTATATAATCAAAATCTATATTGTCCTCTAGTTCTCCTGATGCAGCTCTATAAAGAATATCAAAATCATTCATGTCTAAATTCATGACTTCAATATTTAAGTTGTTAACCTGGTTGTAGTATTTATCTTTATTAATGTTTAACATAAAGATCCTCCAATCTTTTATTTACTTTCTATTTATAAAAATTGTATCCTTCAATTAAATCATTACCAGAAACTTCAACTACTTTTAAATTTTATATTAAAGGGACTTGGGATAATCCCCCCAAAGGGGGGGATTTTATAAAATCCCTTTTTCCTTCAAGCTTATGTATTCGCCATCATAATTTACTATTAAGTGGTCTAGCAATTCTATACCAACCAATTGTCCTGTTTGTGCTAACCTTCTTGTTATATTTATATCTTCTTGACTTGCTGTGCAATTTCCAGATGGATGATTATGTCCGATTATTATTGAAGCCGCATTTGCTAATATAGCAACCTTAAATACTTCCCTGGGATGAACAACACTTGCATTTAAGCTACCTATACTTGCAATCTCTACACATGATATTTTATTTTTAGTATTTAAGCATAATGTAACTAAATGTTCCCTATCCTTTTGACCTATTAAGGTACTTATAACTTTAGCTACATCCTCAGGTGATGATAAGGGATTAGGATACTCAACCATTAATGATTTTTCCTTGACCATTTGAAGAGATACAATTTGAATTCTTTTCATTAGGTTACCTCCTGTAAATAATTTTAGCATAATAGTTTAAAATAAACAACAATTATATTGAAAATCATAAACTACTATTTAGTTTATAAACCTTATTACCAAGACCCTAACTAACCTCCTTACATAAAAATTTGTGATTGCCCTTTGGCGAGAAAAAAACATTTACATGCGTAGACGTAGATAAGGGCATAGAGAGGGATAAATTGAGCTGCATATAAGGAATACTACTTATGCTCGATATGGGCTTTAGCCTTTACCCTTATCGGAGGTGGAGCATGTGATATAATGTTTTAGCAAAGGGCACTAGAAATTAACTAAAATCATCTTTAAATAAAACAAAAAAAGTGTCCCCGGGGGACACTTTTCCTTTAATGAAATTCATTTATGTATATATTTTAATCAAACATCTTAGCTTTAGCTTGTTTTTGACCCAGTGAATAAGATTGCTGTAATATACTAACCTTAACCTTGGATTCTACTAATAATCTTGTATACCCAACTTTATCATTTTTATATCCACATATTCTTGCTTTCTCTATTGCTAAATATCTTTTAGATATTTTCAATAAACATCCCTCCTGAATACTATGATCCATAATTTAAAGACCTAATAGAATTGCCCTGATATGCAGCCCAGCAGGTATCCGTTGATAGCAAAGATTTATTACAGCCTGTTAGTAGAAAAGATTTGAAGGGTACGAAAAATCCTTTTATACTTACAGGCCGTTATAAGAATCGAAGCGTAAATCAATGGATGCTGGAAGTTGCTGCCCTACTTTAACTCTTTAACTTTAGCTTTAGCTTTTTTATTTTGAGAAATCTGCTTTTTCAGAAGCTCTTGCTCTTCAACCAACTCAAAATTCTTATGCTTTTCATTCATCAATTCTTCACGCAATTTTAAGACCTCAATTTTACTATTATAATCAAGTTCTTTCTTAAGCAGCTCAATCTTCTTTTCGTAATCAAAATTAATTTTATCCTGAAGCTCCTGCATTTCTTTTAACTTTAATTCATTAAACTTATCCAACCTATTTTCTAATTCGGAAATATCTTTATTTTTTCTAATGTTTAAGCCTGTATAATCCTGTTCAAGCCCTTTTATTTTTTCATAACATTTAGACAACAATTCTTCCTTATCATCTAAAAGCCCATTTCCTCTAAGAACATCTTTTCTTAAATTTTCAATAATTTTTTCCTGATCAGCAGCCTTACTACACAATTCTTTAAGTTCATCAATTTTTTTCAACTGCTCTGCATTTTCAAGTTTAGATGTATTTAATTCTTCAAATTTAAACTTTAATTTTTCGTTTAATTCAGTAATTTTATTATCCGTAGTTTCTTTATAGGTTAAAAATACTTTATTATTATCCTCTAAAACTTTTAATTTTTCTTGTAAATCAGTATTTTTAGAAGTTTCAGCATCAAGATTACTTTTCAAATTATTCAAGGTTAATTCTAAATTTTTTTTATTAGCAATCACTGTATTTTGAGCTTTAGAAGTAATTCCTTTAAAAAGCTCTATCACATTCATAAGGTTATCAGTAATAAGCTGCACATCAGCTTTTACAGGTAAGGCATCCTCATTAGCATCTTCTCTTGAATCTCTTAAAAAATGAACAAAAATCTGTTCAAATAACTTAGTTTGTGAAATATTCTTTTCCTCGCAAAGATCTTTAAAACGATTTTCGATCCAATCATCAGGTCGAATTGCCCCTAAACCTGGCTTTTGTTTTTTAGAAGCCACATAATTTGAATCCATAAAAAAACCTCCTAAAACTTATTAACCATATTATAACACTAAAAATTTAGAAAGTAAACTAAAATATAAAAACAGTATACTATAATATGCGTAGTATATTATAGTATACTTAAAAATAAAGCATACTAAATTCATAAATAAGCATACTATCGTTAAATATACACTATTTCCCTCTCTCCACAGGGGAATACCAAGATAAATTGCACCAAAAACCAGCCCTAGCACTAACAAAATCACAAAAAAGCAGGGCTTTTTATCATTAAACAGCTGCCAGCACCTTAGAACAGAGTTTACAGGCTTTAGCTGAGTGTCTAATCCGACTGTATGGAGGTAATGGCACGAAGGAACCCAACGGGCTTAGCCTGTAAATTATGTGTCCCGACGGGCTTAGGTGGTGGCAGCAAGCACCCCAGTAAATATTTACCATATTAACTTCAAAAATAATCAATAAAAAAAGGACCTCTGCGGTCCTCTATAGATATAATAACTATTATACTAATCATCTTCATTATCACCTATATAATTAGGAGCATAATTTGTGTATATGACTACGTCAAATCCTTCATTATCTAAAAGTACATCTGCAACTTCTTCTCGTTGAAGTAGCACATCAACTATTTTACTCTTTAAGTCCTGTTCTATAATAATAGAAAATTTCTCTTCTATTCCTGAGTATTCAACTACATACTGGAACCCACTAAGTATACTTTCCTCCTGAACTTGCTTAATAATGTAATCAGCTATCAAATTTAATATATTAACCATTGTTTTATCCTCCTAAATTTATATTTTAAATACAAGGAGCTGTTAAGCCCCTTGTTTAACCAATTGCCATTGTCCCCTTTCAGTATTAACAAATACATTTGTATATCTCTGTAATGTTTGTCTAACTTTTTCTTTCCAATGAATATTTCTGTTAGCCTTTTCATGACCTTCAATTTCTTTATATATCATATCTAGGCTTGCCTTTGTTTTTATCTTCTCAAGAACGGATGCAACTAGGTCTTTCCAGCTCACATAAATGTTATCTCTAATATCAAGCTTATAGTCTTTAGTTATTTTCATGTTGTATAGATAAGGATTGTCTTTTCTAAGAACTATAAGGTATTCATGCTCTATCCTTGTAAAATTCTCATTCTCATAAACTTTATCATCACTCATGCAATTGTTTTGAACCTTGATATAAATATCTTCTACTGTGCCTATCTTTTTATAGTCCAGGAAAGGAGAATAGAGCTGCCAGTTTCTTCTTATATCTGCTATTAGAATTGCCATTCTCCCTCCGGTCTTTAAACTTGCAAACTGTTTAGCTATGCAGTAATCAAGTGTTTTTATAAATTCCTTATATTCTGGAATTTGAGATAAATCGGAAGGGTGTGGAGTATTGCCCCATACATCACCTGAGTATTTAATTATGTCCCAATATGGAGGGTGGAACATTATAAATTCGTTTCTCTCAGGTATAGTATCCTTTAATAAATCAAAGCCCATATTTAAGTCATATGAATGATTAGAGATATTTAAGTATCTAGCTGCATCACCTGTTGTATCGCTGCCCTTCATATAATCGCTGACATTCTGAAATTTATACCTTTTATTAAGAGCTATTAATGTGTATCCTGAATAGTTACCCCTGTAGCTGCTGTCCCCAAATTTACCCCTGTTTTTAAAATCTAAAATTGAACGCATATGATAACCTCCTTAAAATTGAGCTTCAAAGCCCTTCTTAAATTTTGCGATTGCCCTTTGGCGGAAGTTTACTCTAACACATGTGTAATTGGAGGTATAGGCATAGAGAGGGATAAATTGAACTGCATATAAGGAATACATCTTATGCTCGCTATGGGCTTTAGCCTTTACCTATTCCGTAAATGGAGCATGTGGTATAATTTCAAAGCAAAGGCTATCCTATTAAATTAAAAATATTTTTTAGTAAATAAAAAAAGTGTCCCCCGGGGACACTTTTACCTTAACTTGATCTTGTGCTTCAACTTAAAATTAGTCTTTATTTATATATAATTCATATATGCTATAAATACTAATATTGTCTTTAATCCTTTTTCAATCACTTCTTCTGCAGTTTTACCTGTAGCCATATGCCTAATAATCTCATGAACTTCTACAGGATCAGCACCTTCTATTGTACCAAAACAGAATCGCCAATTAGTA
>JBEQBT010000216.1:0-5941 GCA_041639705.1 Clostridiaceae bacterium
CCTGTAATTTCAAGTCTTCAGGATACTATTATATTTGGACTTAAGGGTGTTGCAGCATACGCAACCCATGCAAGACAATTAGGATATTATGATGAAGAGGTTAATGCTATAACTCATGAAGCTCTATATTCAACTCTTACAAATGTTAATTTTAGTCTTCAGGATAATATAAATATGGCACTTAAGGTAGGTCATGCAACAGTTAAAATAATGGATGTACTTGATAAAGCTCATACAACAAAGCTTGGAATACCACAACCAGTTGTAGTTAGTGAAGACAAGGTTGAAGGACACTGTATATTAGTTACAGGACATAATCTATATGCACTTGAGGAATTATTAAAGCAAACAGAAGGTAAGGGAATAAACATATATACCCACTCTGAAATGCTTCCTGCACATGGTTACCCACACCTTAAGAAATTCTCACACTTAAAGGGTAATGTAGGTAAAGCATGGTATGACCAAAGAAAGGTATTTGATGACTTTCCAGGAGCAATTCTTGTAACAACTAACTGTGTAATGCCAATAATTAATGGAACATATGGTAACAGAATCTATACTTATGATGTAGCTGGCTTACAAAACGTAGAAAAAATTGAGAATAACAACTTTGCTCCAATAATTGAAAAGGCACTTTCATTGCCTATCGTAAACATAGATTCAGACAAGACATTAACAACCGGCTTCCACCATGAAACTGTTTTAGGCCTTGCGCCAGAAATAATAGATGCAGTTAAGACTGGAAAAATCAAGAGATTCTTTGTTATTGCCGGATGTGATGGACCAACAAATGGTAGAGATTACTATAGAGAGCTTGCATTATCACTGCCAATGGATACAGTTTTACTAACAACTTCATGCGGAAAGTTCAGATTCAATGATGTTGATTATGGAACAGTACCAGGAACAGATATTCCAAGATACATCGACCTTGGACAGTGCAATAACTCAATTTCAGCAACAAAAATAGCCATGGCTCTTGCTGATGGATTTGGCTGCTCAGTAAATGATCTTCCACTTACAATAGTTCTTTCATGGTTTGAACAGAAGGCTGTTGCTATACTTCTTGGACTATTCAGCATGGGAGTAAAGAACATATACATCGGACCAAAGGCTCCAGAGTTCCTTGCTCCAGCAGTAGTTGATGTGCTTGTGAACACATTCAATCTAAACCTAATAAGCGGAGATGCAAAGGCTGATCTTGAAAAAATGATGAAATAAGTGCCTCCAATAGTACCCATTTTAAATAAATATCCATTTAAAAATACCTGCAGAACATTTTGCAGGTATTTTTATGCATATAATATTTCATGCTTCTAATACTAATGGTGAAAGGGGTGATATAATGCTTCCTAAAAGAGTTGAAGAAATATTAAACTCACCTAAGTATTACGAAGTATTGTACAATAACCAACCTGTCCTAATCGAAAAGCTTAATAAGGCACAATCAACAGCATCAGTTAAAGTAAATGAAACAGGAGACCATTTGGACGTCCCGGTAATAAGTTTAACTGAAACTGGCAAGGTACAATAAAAGCACCCAATTGGGTGCTTTTATTGTACCTTCGTTAATATGTTATAGTCTTGTGTCATCCTGAACGTAGTGAAGGATCCTAACAAGCATCTAAGGGAAAGATCCTTCACTACATCCAGGATGACATCTCCTCATGCTACTCATCATTTCGGGTACTTTTATTTAATCTTCAGCTAATCTCTTTTCACCAGATAGTTCCTTTATAGGCTGTATGTTCTGAGTAACCTCCATGGTTCCTAAATATACTCCAGCCTCATCTCTTACAGCAAAGTATCTAATATAAACATATAAATTACCCATCTTAATCCAAAAATCCTCGTGATCCTTCTTGCCAGACTTAAAGTCCTCCAAAATTTTTTCAACCACTTGAACACTTGCTGGTGGATGACAGTTTTGAACTGTTCGCCCTATTACTGCCTTGGTTCTTGCAAATATTCTATCCTTACCTAATGTGAAGTACTTTACAATATCATCCTTGTCAATGAAGGTCACATCAAATGGCATGTTATTAAACATACCGTTTATTTCTTTTGCAGACAATATGCCTGTCTCAAATTTTATATATCCATTAGAATACTCATCACCAAGCTTTTCTTCCTTCTTAGGTTCCACATTGACCCTTGAAGGCCTCCACTTACCGGCAGGTTCAGTCAGGCAGTAGCCTATCTCATCACTTTCATTCATAATTTTAATCCATTCATCCTCAATAAAGGTGTCAAGAGCCATAGGAAATAGAATATTTTCTTCCTTGAAAACCATTTCAATAGCCTTATTTATTGTCTCTTCTAACTTTGCAGCTACTTCTTCCTTATCCCCATTATAATTTACAAGTAACTTCCTTGTTTCCTTTACTCCTGCTCTTATTTCATCATCCACACCCCACATAACCTTTGGTGGAGCAGTGATTCCATATTTCTCAAGATAGGGAAACAATAGATTTTCCTTTTTACTATAGTGCTTATCAATATCCCACAGCAAATTTATGTCTTCCAGAAGCTTAAGTACATTTTCAGCACTATCATTTCTCTTAAATCTTTCAATCTCTACCTTCATTTTTTCGTTTATTAGTTTTTCTATCTCTCTGTTTTCAAGCTTAAGGGTATGAACAGGATGTCCTGGAATTTCGTCAGGATGATGAATTTCCTCTATGGAGCCTTTAAAAACTGCAGCATGAACATCGCAAAGTCTCTGTACTTCAGTTACAGGCATTCCATCCATAATAAGAGACTGCTCCATGTCGGATATTTCTGAAGGTGATATTCCTTCAATGAGCACTGCATATCTGTCCTTAACTTCATTAACGTCTTTCCCAGCATGAAGCTCCATTATAAGCTCCTTTAAAACCTTCTGACGATATTCTCTGTTATTAATAATCTCACTCATAAAATCACTCCTTATTCTATAATTTCAAAGCCTTTATCTATAAAAGCCTTTTTAATTGTGTCCAATTCAATTCCTTTCATTGCGGCTCCCTTAGGAAGTGTCATTACTCTTCCAGCAGTATTTAACATTGCGGGTTTTGAAATTTCTTCAAAGCCAAGGTCCTTCATGATTTCAACAGCCTCAGGATTCTCCTTTACTATTGTATAAATGTTCCAATTGAGATTTAGCTTTTTCAAATTATCACCACTTTCGAATTACTAATTATATTCTGTCCTAAGATTATAAAAATAACTATGCTTTTTGTCACAGAATTATGATTTTTATTCGCCAATTTTATTAACGAAAATTAAGAAAATTTAAAACTTATTCATAATTCCTACTTTTAGTGTATAATGTACTAAAGGAGGCGTCGTGATGTGGAAAAATCTTACTTTAGAAAGAGCAAGCTCAAATAATAGGATATTTGCTGCAAGAGCCAAAAGAAAATCCTTTGTTCCCTATGTATTTATTTCACCTCTATTGGCTGGTTTTATTTTATATTATGTAGAACAGGGAATGGGAGTAAACTATGCACTAAAAACCGGTATCAAGCTTCTAGTATTTTTATTAATACCTGCAATTTACTTTATACTAAAAAGAGATAAAAATATTTACATATTACCATCAACTAAATTAAATGAAAAAAGATCATTATTTATAGGTTTATTTTCTGGATTGATGTTTTTTACAGTTTTAATAGTAACTTATTATATTTTGCAGCCATTTATTGATTTTAAACCTATTATAAGCGAACTTGAAGCAAGGCTTAAAATCACACCTTTTAACTTCATATTAATCGGAATATATATTACCCTGGGTAATTCATTTATTGAGGAGTTTTTCTTTAGAGGTTTTGTTTTTTTAGGGATATATAATGCAGGAAAACCAATAGCAGCTTACTTCTATTCATCTCTTTTATTTGCATTTTATCATATTATGATTTTTAGAAGCTGGTTTAATACTCCATTATTCATACTAGCTGTATTTGGTTTATTTGTTGTAGGTCTGTTATTCAACTGGATGGATGTGAAGTCTAATAACTTCATAAATTCATGGATAGCACAAATATTTGCTGGTGGAGCAATTATTCTGATAGGATTGAAAATGTTTGGAATCGTAAATTTTTAATGACAGCCTTGAGGCTGTCATTTTATTTTGGTTTTTAAATGTATAATTCGCATCCATATGCATTTTAAGAAGTGATATCTGTGAAGTGCATCTTTAGCTTAATTTAAATTTTTGCATCTACTTTCAAGCTCCTGTAAAAACTCTTCACGATTTATTGGTGATATAAAAGTGGTACCCATAATATACCCCTTGCCATGCTGCCTTATTTCAATTTGCTTTGTTGATAATGCCATAGAGGATAACATATTTTCACTAAGCTTAACAGATTTAATTTTTTCATAAGCTATTTTTTCAAAAAACGGACCACTTTTGCATAATAGATAATTCTCTCTAAATTCATAGTATGTGCCAAAATATATCCAAAATAAAAAAAGCAACATAGGAATGCCAACTGAATAGCCTATTACCCGCTCATTTTTTGGGATTATCAGCATGCTTACAGTCATTATACCAATTGTTATCCAAATTAATATATTAAACCACCGATCAATACTAGATTTTATACGCATAACCTCTACCCCTGACTCTTATATTTTAATTATTATAATTAAATTGTACACCAATAATTTAAAATTGCAATTGATTAGTGGCTTAATATCTCAAGGTCCCTTATATTGTCATCGTATTAAGCTTTACGCCCTGAACAGAAACTAAATCTTCCTTTAGAGCCTTTACTTCATCATCTTCTCCACATAATTGAAGTAATATAAGGCCTCTCTCTGAGCACATTTTTGATGAGGTTTCATGTAATCCAAGTCGCATTTTTATAATACACCCATGCTTTGTTAATACTTCCTGAACCTTTGGTGCATTATTTGTTCTAAGATCAACTGTAATGGCCATAATAATTATTTCCATAAAAGCCCTCCTTATATAATAATAATTTATTATTTACATTTTAAAATATGGCTATGTATTAAAATTGTACTGAAATCATATTAATATTTAAAATGTTAAGACGCAATTACTAATGAATTGCTTTCTTTCCATACCTCTTTCCTGTAACTTCAACACTTGCAATAGTAACTAATGCATTTTCGTCAAACCCATGTACAATGCCTTTTAATTTGGCTATTTCTAACCTTGATACAACTACATAAATAACATTTGTTGAGTCACCCTTATAAGCACCTTTTCCTTGCAATAATGTAACTCCCCTTCCAAGTCTGTCCATTAACGCTTCGGAAATTTCCACGTTTTTTTCAGATACAATAATTACTGACTTTGACTCATTCAATCCCTCAACAGTAATATCTATAGTCTTAAAAGCAATAAAGTAGGCAATTAGAGAATACATGGCTCTGTCCCATCCGAATAGAAAGCCTGATCCACCCAGTATAAACAGGTTAAAGAACATTACAATTTCTCCAATAGAGAACCCAGTTCTTTTATCTAATATAATTGCAATAATTTCAGTCCCATCTAATGAACCGCCATTTCTTATAATTAATCCTACACCTATCCCAAGTATAATGCCCCCAAATATAGTTGCCAACAGTATATCCTGGGTTATACCGGGAATGGGGCGTAAAATTGATACACCAACTGACAGACATATAACTGAAAATAATGTTGAGAGAGCAAATGTTTTTCCTATTTGCTTGTAGCCAACAAATAGAAAAGGTAGATTTAATATAAATATAAATAATCCTAATGGAAGATTTGTTAAATAACTTGCAATTATTGATATGCCTGTTATTCCACCATCTATTATATTATTAGGTATTAAAAATATTTCCAGACCTATTGATGCAAGAATTGAACCTAAAATCATTAATAAAACTTTATTAATAGCAGTAAAAACATGATTATATTTCTTTTTCATTTAACATCTCCCCTTTAATTTATTATTAT
>JBEQBT010000217.1:0-5895 GCA_041639705.1 Clostridiaceae bacterium
ACCCCAGTCAGTTAAACTAATACCAGTTTCATTTTTCTCAATTAGACCAAGTGGTTCAAATATATCTTCCAATATTTTTTTCATATATTTATTTTTAATCATCTCTTGAAGGACATAAGTATTACTCAAATAAATAAAATCTAAATATTCATATTTACTGCTTACCTCTGCAATTGTCAAATATTTGTTGTTAAGTTGAGATAAAAGACATGCTGTATATCTTCTTCCTTCTCTCTCAAGAAATCTATTATTATCAACACATCCAGTTACTTCCTTCCAGTCAAGCTTTTCCCAAATATACTTTATAATATCAATACCTGCAGATATTTTATCAGATAGAGTGAACAGCTTTCCATATGGTGTAAGTAGTATTTTTCCTTCTACATTCTCAACTAGCTTTTGTTCTTCGATAAACCTAAGCAGGAAATCCAATTGGCCTTCAGGTATTTTAAATAGTTTTGCCAGTATGGGAAAAGCAGATCCTATCCTGCCACAAGGTACCTTTAACTCTTCTAAATCCATATATGTCAATAGCTCAATAGTATATGTCAATAATTTATTATTACAGCCTTTAATACCGGATAATACTTTATGAAGTTTTTCCGTTTCTTTATCTTGGCAAACAAATCTTAAAGGCATGATTTTGGCTGTTATTTCGTTGTCCATGGGTTTCCTCCCAATTAAATGCGTTTTTACTCTAATATTAATCTTCTACATACTCAATATGATTTTATTTTCAGAAATAATTATAACATAATTTTTAAAAATATTAAAAATAAAGTATATATTTTTATCTTAAACAATTACCTTCACAATAAAAATAATAGCCTCTTTTATTGTTTTCTTAGTTTGCAAATAAAGAACCCTTCCATTTCCTTTGATGGAAGTATTCTAATTGCCTTGTTAATGCTCTTATCCATTCCCTCACTGAATCCCGGTATTGCTCCATTAATTTTTAAATCTATATTTAATATCTCCATATTGAGATTGCTTACTGCATAGTCAAGGACCTCTTCATTTTCCTTTTTGTTTAGTGTACAGGTTGAATAAACCATAATTCCGTCCTTTTTTAGAGCTTTATTAGCACTATCAAATAGTTTTTTCTGTATTTTTGAAAGCTTTTCTACTTCTCTTTTGGACCAATACTTAGAAGTAGATGCATCTCCTACTACAAATCTACCTTCACCACTACAGGGTGTATCAAGTAATACTCTATCAAAATATTCAGTGTATTCATCTCCTATCTTTTCACCTCGACCTGTCACAACCTCTACAATACTTGCACCCATAACTTCAACCTTAGCCTTTAGTTTTTCACTTCTTATTTTATCTAGCTCATTTGCCAAAATATAACCTTCATTATTCATAAGGGCTGCCATCTGGGTAGTTTTACTACCAGGTGCTGCAGTTAAATCAAGAACTCTTTCACCTGGTTTAGGCTGTAATACAATTGGTGGGACCATACTTGAGAGACTTTGAAAGGAAATAAATCCTTTTTCATATATATCAAATTTTTCTATGCCTCTTTCTCTGGAATTTTTAATTATAAATCCTTCATTATACCATTGAACCCTATCAAACTTTACATTATTTTCTCTAAAAAAGTTCATGAGACTCTGGGAATCATATTTTATTGTGTTAACCCTTAGGGTTAAGTATCTATCTGTAATCATACCCATCAGAATTTTATCTGCAACGATCGGGGAATAGGTTTCATATAGCTCCTCAATAAAATCCCCAGGTAATTTTCTCCTTGCATCTCCAACAGAAGCCAAAACTACACTTCCTTTCTAATCTTCAACAGCTCTTTAATATACATTATAATAAAAAATTCCCTTTTGTAAAACTTATATATATGAATTGGATAAATTGCTCATAATAAATACAACTTGTATTACCATCTATTAAGTATTAAAATGATAAAGGATAATCAAAAAAATAAGTTTAGCATGATGATAATTATTTTTAATTTTAATTTTTGAAAATTTACAGTATTTGTGAGGTGAAAAGTAATGTCTTGTATTTTTGATTGGAAAGAGGATAGAAATCTTACTCTGCTTGTTGATTTTTATGAACTTACAATGGCTTATGGCTATTTAAAAAATGGTGTAGGTGATAAAACTGCTTATTTTGATATGTTCTTTAGAAGAGTCCCAGATGGTGGAGGTTTCTGTATAATGGCTGGAGTACAGCAGCTAATTGAGTATTTAAGGAACCTGAATTTTTCTGATGAAGACATATCATATTTAAAAAGCAAGGGCATTTTTGATGAAGAGTTTATAGATTACTTAAGAAATTTTAAATTTAAGTGTGATGTTTGGGCAGTGCCTGAAGGCACCCCTGTTTTTCCAGGAGAACCTTTAGTAGTAGTAAAGGGACCAGTCATACAGGCACAGTTTGTTGAGACCATGGTACTTTTATCAATAAATCATCAAACTCTTATAGCTACTAAGGCTAATAGAATTGTACGAGCTGCAAAGGGAAGGCCTGTATTGGAATTTGGCTCAAGAAGGGCACAGGGTTATGATGGTGCTATATTTGGTGCAAGAGCAGCATATATTGGCGGATGTTCTGGTTCTGCATGTACCATAACCGACAAGCTATTTGGAATACCAGCAGTTGGTACGATGGCTCATAGCTGGATACAGCTTTTTGAAAATGAATTAGAATCCTTTAGAGCATGGGCAAAAATTTATCCTGATAACTGCCTTCTGCTTGTTGATACGTTTAATGTATTAAAATCAGGAGTACCAAATGCTATTAAGGTATTTAATGAAATACTTCTACCATTGGGTTTTAGACCAAAGGGAATTAGAATTGACAGTGGTGACATAAAATATCTTTCTCAGAAAGCGAGAAAAATGCTTGATGATGCAGGATATCCTGATTGTAAAATAACTGCATCAAATTCATTGGATGAGTTTTTAATAACAGATATATTATCACAGGATGCAAAGGTGGATAGTTTTGGAGTAGGAGAAAGATTAATAACTGCTAAATCCGAGCCGGTATTTGGCGGTGTATATAAGTTAGTTGCAGTTGAGGAAGGTAAAAAGGTAATTCCTAAAATTAAAATAAGTGAAAACGAAGAAAAAATAACTAATCCTGGATTTAAGCAGTTATATAGATTGTATGATAAGAATACAAATAAAGCACTTGCTGATGTTATAACCTTTGCTCAGGAAGATATTAATGAAACCCTTCCATATGAAATATTTGATCCTATTTATACATGGAAAAGAAAAACACTTACTAACTTTACAGTTAAAAAACTTCTTGTACAAATATTTGAAAATGGTGATTGTATATACAATAGTCCAAGTGTAATTGATATAAAAAAATTCTGTGAAGCACAGCTTCTGACCCTTTGGGAAGAGGTATTAAGATTTGAAAATCCTCATAAATACTATATTGATCTTTCAACAAAGCTTTGGGCGACAAAGAAACGCTTGTTGAAACAGCATAGTGAATATTATAAATAGGACTAATAAATATAAATGTAGTGGCAGATTAAGCCGCTACATTTTTATACTTGATTGCATTAAACAACTTTTCTCCTACTCGTCTATTGAAAATGCTTTTCCATATGCCAATTGGGAAAATTGTTTTTCTGCATCTACTAGCTTCATTCCCTTAAGATCAATATTTTCCAAGTTTCCTTGACCAATTCCGGATTTAATAAGCCTAAACAGGTAATTAATAGCTTGTGGTCTAAATCCTAAAAGTCTTGCACAAATTGTATCCACAGCAACCGCATCCATTCCTGCTATAAGCATTCCCGTGTGTATTGGTATACCATTAGATGGACCAGTACCAATCATGGCGGGATTTAGGCTTACAACCGCCATATCTATTGGCACTTCTTCTGCCATAGCCCATATAAATCCATGTAAATCTTCATGTATTCCTAGTGACTTTTTAGGATACCCATGAACATCTGCAGGTGGCCAACTCAGTGCCATATTTTTTATGGATGCTGACATTGTAGCTTCTTCATGAAATTTAAGTTGAGTAAAGGATATTAAGACATCCGTTTCTTTAATTAGGTAATTTATTTTTGTATTCCTTACTATATCATGTTTTAGGTTTATCTCTATAAATTCTCCTGAGTTTAAATCTACAAATTCCACCCCTTCTTCATCTATAATCCTCTTATATCCATATTCCTTATATACCTGCATGGTACTAGCTCCTCCAGATCCTGCAGCTACAACAATTCTTTTAGGATTTTTTTCCTTAATAAGCCTGATTAACTCCCTTAAGGTTTCTTGCCCAACAGTAACTGCCTTTTCAGGAGGATTCAAATTAACCAAATTAGTTGTTATAGTAACTGTATGGCTACTCTTTATAAAGTTATCCCAAGGAAGATATGCCACAGCATCCCTCAAAGCCTTTGATTCATTCACATCCCTCCCTATTCCAACGATATTACTCTCAAGCAACCTACTCCTTAAAATAATAAAACCTCCCTATTGCATAATATTCTTATTATTACCAAATAGAGAAAATATATAACCATTACTGAGCATTAGTGTGAAACTATTCATAAATTTTTCTGATAAAAAAGCAGCCACTGATTGATACTTTTCAGCAGCTGTTTACGAATTAAAATATTCTATTGAAGCTCTATTACTTTAAGGTTTGAATCAATAATCAATTGGGCACCTGTGGCTTCTATTACTTCCTCAATAGTGGTATCAGGAGCGATTTCTCTTAAAATTAATCCATCCTTTGTTACCTCAATAACACCCATATCAGTAATGATTAAATCTACTTCACCTGCTGCGGTTAATGGAAGATTACAGTTTTTTAATATTTTGTGGTCTCCCTTGGCTGTATGTTCCATTGCAATTATTACCTTCTTTGCACCAGCAACTAAATCCATTGCCCCTCCCATGCCAGGAACCATTTTACCAGGAATCATCCAATTTGCAAGATTTCCTTTTTCATCTACCTGGAGAGCACCAAGTACAGTAACATCAACATGTCCACCTCTTATAATTGAGAAAGACATGGAGCTGTCAAAAAAAGCACCTCCATTAACAATTGTAGAAAGCTTAGCACCTGCATTTACTATATCCTTATCTTCTTGTCCGGCTGTTGGTGCTGGTCCTAATCCAATAAATCCATTTTCTGATTGTAAGGTTATTTCAATTCCTTTGGGAATATAATTAGCTACTTCAGTAGGAAGGCCTATGCCTAAATTTACAACATGTCCGTCCTTTAGTTCCATTGCTACTCTCTTAACTATCAGTTCTCTTCCTCTTTCCTTATCCAACATTTCTAAACCCTCCCAATAATATAATCAACAAATATATGCGGAGTCATTATATTTTCAGGGGCGATCTCACCTACCTCAACAATTTTCTCAGCCTCTACTATTACAATATCAGCAGCAGTGGCAATAATCGGATTAAAGTTCCTTGTAGATTTATTATACCATATATTTCCTTTTTTATCTACAATACTGCCGGCAAGAATTGCTATATCAGCCTTTAATGGTTTTTCAAGAAGATATTCCTTCCCATCCACCATAACTACGTCCTTGCCATTTGCTACAACAGTACCAAGACCTGTGGTCGTTAATACTCCACCTAGCCCAGCCCCTGCTGCACGGATTCTTTCAATTAGAGTTCCCTGTGGAACCAACTCCACTTCCATTTCCCCTGAATTCATCAACCTTCCGGTTTCAGGATTAGTTCCAATATGAGATGCAATTATCTTTTTTACCTGTTTTGTAACAACTAGCTTGCCCACACCCTTATCAGGAAAACCAGAATCATTGCAAACAATAGTTAAATCCTTCACTCCTTTTTTTGTTATTCCATCAATAATCATTTCAGGAGTCCCAACAGCAAGAAAACCTCCAAACATAATAGTTTGTCCGTCTTTAAT
>JBEQBT010000218.1:0-5781 GCA_041639705.1 Clostridiaceae bacterium
GTTTATATTTGTATCAAATGGGAACGAAAATGCATTAAAATTTTATCTGGGTAAAGGCTTCAAAATAAGTCATCAAATACTCGATGGGTTTATTACAGTGTTAAGGAATGCTTAACAATAACAAGTAAGAAATTATAAAACTTGTGGTACAATATAATAACTATGAAATTTAAAAAGAGAAAGGTGTATATATGGATAAAGAAGTAATATCAACAAATAACAAATTTGATGAATTAACTGCATCTGAAATTTGGGAAAAGCTATATAATAAGGAGCTTGATTGTAAAAAGAATATCTTGGAATATATTGATATAACAAGGGTGTTAAAGAAGGAAAATGTAAATGAGGAGCAGATAATAGATACATATAATTTTATTTATGAGCACATAGAGGGATTAAAGGATTTAATTAAACCCAATACAATGATGTATCTAAAGAATAGTCTAAAATCACAGCTTGGAAAGTATGTTAAGGAAAAGGATCCAAAACCAGTGAATTATTTTATAGAGTTTTTCAAGGAGGCATACCCTGTAAATGCTAGAAAAAAAGATTTTACATGGGTTTTAATGAATATAGATAATATATCAGAGGAACAGATATGGACTACATTAGCCTATATTAATAAAGAGTGTATAAATAATAAGATTACACTAAATTCTAATGTAAAAAAAGATATTCTAAAAGTAATTGAAAAATTAATTAACAAGAATAATATTAAGTATACTAATGATCTTAGAACTCTTAAACAATTAACTGATGCACTAGATATAAGTATTGTAAGTGTTGGTAAGGGATTTAAGGTAATACATAAGTAATAAGTCCTAGGAGGCAACCTCTTCCCACTCACTGTGTCTAAATAAATAGGATGTGCATATTGCACATCCTATTTATAGGTTATTCTTAATTCATATCTATTTTTCTAGTACAGACTTAAGCCCCATCAAATTAGAAATCTCGTAGGTAGGTTTGAACCCGGTTCTATTTACTATTTTGTTAGGGTTAAACCAGCATGTGTCTATACCAAAGTTTATACCACCCTGTATATCAGAGTTTAAGCTATCTCCTACCATCAATACACTGCTCTTGTCAGTATGCTTTATATTGTTTAAAGCTAGTTCAAATATTTTAGAATCCGGTTTCGCTACCTGGACCTCCTCTGATATTACTATATCCTCAAAGTATTTTCCTATAACAGATTTTCTTAGCCTATTATCCTGAACATCTTTGAGACCATTTGTAATTAATGTAAGCCTATAATTTTTATATAAATCTTTTACAAGGTTCATACTATCATCAAATAAAAATGATGTATTAGATAAATGCTTTGAATATGACTTTGCAAATTCAACCTCATCAAATACAGTATTTAGTTTTTCAGATAATCTTTTAAATCTTTCAACCTTTAATTTTTCTTGTGTTACAAATCCATCCTCAAATTCCTTCCACATAGCTGAATTTATAGCTGAGTATACCTGTAAGTGATGTTTTTCATCATATTCAATATTAAATTCAAGCATAGTATTTTTAAAAGCATCACTTTCACATTTTTTAAAATCAAATAGTGTATCATCTGCATCAAACATTATAACCTTGTACCTCATAAAAATCCCCCCATATAGTTAGCTCTGATATATGCAATTATAACATAAATGTTTTTTTATAAAAAAGCTAAAAGGGAAAATTACACTACAGGCAGTTTCAAAACTTATCATATCCATATCATAAATCCACTGCTCCCGGTTCTACAAGGGCTATCTATGAAAAGAGTCAACAGCTTTTGTTGACTCCTCTTACATTAACGAATAAAATTCGTTGCTACTCTTGGTTCCTTTTCTGGCAATTGAACTCCTGCTTTTCTACCTGCCTGTATGGATTTTAAAAGCCAGGCCATATTTTTGCCTAATGTTCTCATTGTTTGCATTCCTTCTAAATCTTGTTTTACTTCTTCAGGAGTATTTCCATGAACTATATTCCAATATTGAGAAGATACAATAGGCATATTTGAAATAGTAAAATATTTATTCAACTGTTCAAAGGCTGCTGTTGCGCCGCCACGACGACAGCTTACAATTGCTGCGCCAGGTTTATATTGAAAACCATCTCCTGCATAGAAAAATCTATCTAAAAAAGAAGTCATTAAACCTGATGGACTTGCATAATGTACTGGAGAACCAAATATAAACCCATCAACCGACCTGACTTTCTCTAATGCAACATTAACTGTATCATCATTATATATACATTTACCAGAGTTAGTTTTAGAACAAACTCCGCAAGCCATACAGCCACGAATAGGCTTGTTTCCAATATGAAAAATTTCTGTTTCAATATTTTCTTTTTTCAGCTCCTTTGCTATTTCGCATAAGGCAGTATAAGTACATCCTTGTTCCTTCGGACTTCCATTAATAAGTAATACTTTCATTTTAATCACCCACTCTAATATTATATAAAAATAACTTGTTACTATTATTATACAATATTATAATTTAAAAAAGATATAATTTCCCTAAAAATGGGGTACAAGGGGGTAAGAAGTAATTTGAAGAAAATATATCGTTTAATTTTTGCATTACATGCATTTGTTGCAATAGGAGGCATGGCTGGGGGGTTGGCTGCTATTCTTAATCCTCAAGCTCCAATGGGAGCACCAGTTGAGATGTTGAAAAATTCTCCATTTACTAATTTTCTAATACCTGGGATTATTTTATTTACAATAATTGGTCTTGGGAATGTTATTAGTGCTATTACAATTCTTCTTAAATCAAGATTTCAAGGATATATTAGCAGTGTTTTTAGTTGGGCTTTAGTTATTTGGATTGTTATCCAATGTATAATGATTAGATCAATTGTTTTTTTACATGTTTTATTTTTTATCATAGGGTTAGTTGATGCTGTTTTAGCAATGATTATCTTATTTCATCAGCAGTTATTTCCATCAAATATTATTATTAAATTTTATAAGAAAATAAGTAAAGAGATATAATGAAGTATAAGAGAAGGGGGAGGTTGATAACCCTCTTTCCTCCTATGCTTAACACCTATAAAAAATAAGGAAAGCATCCCACTTTAATAAAGTTGGAATGCTTTTTAGTTTGTTCAGTAATTATATTTGAAATTAGAATTTAAGTTAGCTAATAAAATAATAAGTGTATCATCAAAATATGGTCTGCTTCTAAAATAAAGAAACTTTTCTACCTAAGCAAGTATATCCTTAAGTAGTTCCTCAATTCTATTTTTTCTTTTTCTCATTTCACAAAAATTTCTTGTGATGCTGCTGCCAAAAATCTCAAGTACATCGCCCTCTTCAGTCCCAAGGGGTAGAAGACCTCTTTGTATTTCAAATATAGCTTTACTTTCTTTTCTACAGATTGCTGAAGAACCTTCAAACCTTATTACTACTGCGTTCATATAAACACCTCTTATCTATTACCTTCAATATATAGTATAACATAAAACAAGCTTCAAAAGTAAGCTTTTATAAAACTTCTCTTATTTATATATGAAGACTCCACTATAAAAACAAGTGCAATCTATAAAAGAGAAGTCAAAAGTTAGTTAGCCTAAATAAATATTTGTATATTGAAAATAGTTTTATTGCACAATAAGCTAGGGTTGTGATACATTTTTAGTAGGAGTTGGTTAGAATGGATGAAAAGCTAACCAATAGGCATTTACTATCTATTCAGTAATCATCATTATCATGACCTCCAAAAGGTATTGTTCTACATACAATAATATAATTGACCACACAATTTCAAACATACAATTAAAATAAATTGCATTCAAGAGTACAATAAAATATTTTTACATATAGCAGGGGGAATTACAGATGGAAATTAATAAAAATAATAAAATTATAAGTGATCAACTCAGAGCAGAAGCTCTGGATTTTGAATTATTAGAACGAGCCAAAAGCCATGCACTTGATTATTTGAGAAGTATACTTGATCAGCCTGTATTCCCTGGTAGGGAAGCAATAGATGGATTAAATATCTTTAAAGAACCTCTTTCAGTAGAACCTGGTGATCCTTATGAGATCCTTGATATGTTACATAATAATGGTTCACCAGCAACAGTTGCCCAAACTGGAGGCCGTTACTTTGGCTTTGTAAATGGTGGCATTGCTCCTGCAGCTCTGGCGGTAAAATGGTTGTCTGATACCTGGGATCAAAATGCAGGTTTATTTGTTATGTCTCCCATAGCTTCTGTTTTGGAAGAGATATGCGAGAAATGGCTTGTGAATCTCTTTAATTTTCCTGAGGATACTGCTGCAGGATTTGTAGGAGGAAGCTCCACTGCAACACTTTGTGGGCTTACTGCAGGAAGAAATCATTTGTTAAATAAGCTTGGTTATGATGTAAGTAAAAAAGGATTATTCAATGCTCCTGAGATTCGTGTTGTACTTGGAGAAGGTGCTCACTCAACAGTCTATAAAGCCCTTTCCATTTTAGGCCTTGGAAGCGAACGTTTAATCAAAGTACCAACTGACGACCAGGGAAGAATATTAGTAGAGGCAATGCCAGAACTTAATGACAGAACCCTATTGATCTTACAGGCTGGGAATGTTAATTCTGGTGCTTTTGATAATTTTGAAGCCCTCTGCCAAAAGGGTAGAAATGCTGGAGCTTGGATACATGTAGACGGAGCATTTGGATTATGGGCAACAGCTTCAGAGAAACTGTGCTACCTTACAAAGGGAGTAGAACTTGCTGATTCATGGTCAGTTGATGCTCACAAAACCTTAAATGCACCCTATGACAATGGAATCATTTTGTGTCGTAATCGTGATGTACTAACACATGCTCTTCATATGACAGGATCCTATATCATTTATAGTGATCATCGAGATGGAATGCTTTATACACCAGATATGTCCCGAAGAGCCAGAATAGTTGAATTATGGGCAACATTAAAATCTCTTGGCAAGAGAGGTGTTTCAGAACTTATCGAAGATTTGCATAATAAAGCAAAGTACTTTGCAAATGCCCTGGAACAGAATGGTTTTATAATTAATAACAATGTGTGCTTCAACCAAGTACTAGTATCTCTCGGAAACTCCCATATTACAGAAAATGTAATAAAACTCATACAGGATTCCGGAGAATGCTGGTGTGGAGGCGCTAAATGGGATAATCATTCTGTTATCAGAATAAGTGTATGTTCTTATAGAACTACTTACGAGGATATTGATCGTTCTGTTAATGCTTTTATCAAGGCTAAAGACGAGACATTAAGCACAACTTTTAATTAACATAAAAATAAATATAAACTTATAGGTTTAAAATAGATATTTAAAACCAAACATCTTGCATGTATTTCCTTGTGTTATTTTCAGTCAAGTCATTATAACAGAATAGTAATTAAATTTTAGGAGGTTAAAACATGAAAATCACAAACATTAGACTTGGTGAAATCTCGGTTCCACTTAAAACTCCTTTTAAAACTGCATTAAGGACAGTAAATAGTGTTGAGGACATAATTGTTGAGATTCATACCGATACAGGAAATATAGGGTTCGGAGAAGCTCCACCTACTGGTGTTATAACTGGAGATACTAAGGGAGCAATAATAGGAGCAATTAATGAGCACATAAAGAAAAACATAATTGGCATGGATATAGAAAATTTTGAAGAAATAATGAAAAAATTAGATAGATCCTTAATAAAAAATACTAGTGCTAAGGCAGCAATAGATATAGCATTATATGATTTATATGGACAATTGTATAATGCCCCTCTTTACAAGTTATTAGGTGGATATAGAAAAGAAATAATTACAGAC
>JBEQBT010000219.1:0-5779 GCA_041639705.1 Clostridiaceae bacterium
TTTCCCACTGTGACTATCTATCTTGTTACTTTAATTAGAGAGGTTTCTTTAAACCCCTCAATAATTAAAAGGGGGATTTGAGTAAAATGGAATCAATAAAAGAAAATCAATGTGATGAGTATTTAAAATTAGTTAGATTTAAAATTGGCAGAGAATTAGCTAAAGGAAGTGAGTTTGACCCACAAGATGCAGAAAGCTTCATTATCAGTTACGGAATTTGGGATATTGTGAGATTAAACTGTGGTAACAAAGGAAACAACTTCGATAGATATATGAACCAAAGTATCAAAGGGGATTTCAAAGATTTCATCCGTAAAGAATCTAAAAGAGTAAAAGAAATTAAATTTAGCTTAGATGAAGAGGTTGAGAATGATGAAGGTGAAATAACTTATAAATTTAATGATGATAAGGCATTGAAATATGAAGATATTTATAACATAAGTGATAACCTTATAGATTTAGTGGATAGTATACTGATGTCCATAGAGGACTCCGTTCCATTGGAAGAGTTTATTTTAATTACTCAAATAGTAGAAGGTTTAGCCTACACAAAAGATTCTATCTTTGCTAACAAGGCTATTAACATTAGACAAGTATCCATGGAAATTGGTATTAGTGAGAAAGTAATTAAAAGTAGATTAAAAAAGTTAAAGGAATTATTAGAAAAAGATAAAAAATTATTATTTAATTTTGTAAAATAGGTTGAAAAGGTAACTTTTTTGATTTTAACTTGCGATTATATAGGTAAGAGGACAATTTAATAATGCAAGTTAGTTTTTATAATAAATAGAAAAAGAAAGAAAACAATGACCTCGAATGAAGTGAGAGGTAAGATTAATACCAACTTGGTATTGAAATACAAATCTAGTATTTAGTTAGTGTCTAATAAAAGGCTTCAAATAAACTCTAAGCTACTCGTTAGAACTCGTATCTTAAATCTATCTTATGATTTATCTTACTAAAAAGAATATCCGTCATTATTAGATTAAGGAGTAACGGAGAGTCAAAAAAAGAATGTAAATAAGAAAAAGGGGGTGAGATAAATGATGATATACGAAAAATCTAAAAGAAAAGAAGAAGAGGTAGAAGCTATGAAGAAAGCCCTACAGAAAACCTTATATGGATACTTTAATTACCCTCTTATAAACTGTCAGTATAACCAAGACTTAGACCAATTTAGTGTTTACTGTTTCGTTAATAGGAATGATGATGATACATTTGTTATAATGAAGTTTGACTATGATGAAGCGATAGCACGGACTTGTGATGCAAATGTAGAACTATTGCTTAGGGACGGGGGTGTTTAAGTTTCCCCCTTTTATCCCTTAAGGTATGAGTAAGTAAAAAATTTACGGATTTGTATTTAAGCAAAGTCCTATTTTCGCCCCTATAAAATCAACCATATCCTACTCAAGAATGAGTATTCCCAATGGTTTTACAAGTGTCAACATATGTCATCAAAACTCTATTTATATAGTAACAGCAATAATAAAAAGTGGTGAGAAAATAAAATCCCTAACCACTCTTTTTTATGACTTTTATTGTACTATAAATCAGATAAAGTATCCTTTTGTATAGCCTTGTGTAAATCATTTATGCTGTTATGGTAGTATGCCATGGTTATTTCTAAAGAAGAATGCCCCGCTATTCTACAGACATCTAACGGATTACTGCCATTCTTTATCATGTTAGTTAATGCTGTATGCCTTAACTTATGGGGTGAGGTACTTTTATCCAAACTTGCCTTCTTTCCGTACTCTATTAGTTGACTTTTAATATGGGATAAAGATACCTTACTGTGTGATACACTAGATAGAAAAAGATATTCACATTTAACTTCATTAGCAATTTCAATTAACTTTTTTACATATGGCTGCAGTTTGCTGTTTAAAGGTATTATCCTCTGTGTCCTGTTCTTTGCAGTTTCTCCGTTTATGATGATATACTTATCCTTTAAATTCACATCCTTAACCCTTATATTGACTGTTTCATTTACCCTTGTTCCTACGGATAGCATGAGAAGTATTATAACGTAATCCCTTAATCCTGCATATGAAGTCATGTTAATTACCTTGAGTAACTTCTTTATATCACTATGAGTTAAAGGTTGTTTTTCATTCTTAACTTCCCTAACCTTTTTTACTCTTTCGTTGATTCTATCCTTAACAAATCCTTCATCTTCTAAAAACGCTAGATATACCTTTAAATAGCGTATTCTGATATTGGTAGTATTAGGACTTACCTTCTCCAACATAAACGAAATATACCCTCTTATAAGCGTTATATCGTATCGAATTTGGGTGTCCGAATAGTACTCAGAAATATAGTTATCCATGTAAAGAAATCCCCTGTCATAGTCATACAAAGTCCTTGTAGACAGGTTTTGCGACCTCTTATAGATGATAAAATCTTTCTGTTTTTCAATAAAGTCGTGTACGGAGAAACATTCTGCTGTTAACCCGTTATCAAACCCAATCGGAGTAACATTTTTTGTTAATTGTAGTCTTTTAGCCATTTTAACACCTCAAATAAAAAAGATTACAGGTATCGGACACAGAAGAATTTCTTCCGAATCGAACTTGTAATCTTAATCATTAAAGTGCTGTAAACCATTGATAATACTAGGTATTTGGTGGAGGCGAGGGGAATCGAACCCCTGTCCGAAAGCACAAAAACCCAAGCATCTCCGAGCGCAGTTAGGGCTTTAACATTCCCTCCCCTGAACTCCCCTTAACCGGATTTCAGGTTTAGTAGCTTCATAATTTCCGTTCCTATGTCAAAGCTTTCATAGGCTCGGTTCCCTACTGTCGACGCCAGGTTCTAAGTCGTAGGACTCTTAGGCTGACGAGCTGCAACTAGGCAGCTAAAGCTAAATTATTGTTATCGTTTATAATTTTTCCCAGTTTTTATAGAGGCACCGGGGTCCTCTGCTCGCTTCTTGAATCCCTGTTACCCCCGTCGAAATCCTTGACGCCCCCATGATGTTAATATCTCTGTTGTTCCTTGAAATGTTGTTCCACTTCACGTTTAGCGTCTCGTTTTGCCATGTCATCTCTTTTATCATAGAGCTTTTTACCCTTGGCAATTGCTATTTGAACTTTTACAAGTCCTCTAACTTCATATAGGGATAAGGGTACCAGTGTTAAACCTTCCTGTGAAACTACACCATCAAGCTTTCTTATTTCACTTTTATGCATAAGTAGCTTTCTTGGTCTCACAGGGTCTCTATTGTATATGTTGCCCATTTCATATGGACTTATGTGGAGATTATATAAATATAATTCCCCATTTTTTACTTCTGCATAACTATCCTTTAGATTAGCTTTCCCAAGTTTAACTGATTTTACTTCAGTTCCAAATAGTTCAATACCTGCTTCAAAAGCCTCTTCTATAAAATAGTCATGTCTTGCTTTTCTGTTTTCTGCTAAGGACTTGCTTTCTTGTTTCATAACATCACCAACACTTTTTAATGAACAATAACTAATTATAGCATGTTTCTTTACAATGTAAATATATCATAGATATGTGTTACTGTCAAAGGAGAAACCCCTGGAATAACTGGGATTTTGTTTTTATCTGGCATGAAAACGGACGAACCATGTTAGCCCATACATTTATTCCTATTAACGTTACCTAGTAAATATGATTGCTGTGAAAATCTATTACAAAATTACTACTTGTACTGCTGAGATGGGCACGACTGAAGGAACTCAGATCCTTCACTTCGTTCAGGATGACATGGGACTATAATAGATTTGACTTTTATAAAATGACATATTGCATAATTGTGTCAATATGTATAGGTGTTCTATCAATATACACAAAAAGAATCACCCGCCGTAGGTGATCCTTTTTATAAGTTATTATTTAACTTTATCTATACATTCTCACTATCTTCTGTTTCTGCCTCAACTAGTTCAAAGTCAATTGTCCTTGTATCTATGTCAGTCTTTGCAACCTTGACTCTTAACTCATCTCCTAGCCTATATACTTTCCTTAATCTTTCTCCCATTAGTGAATGATGCTTTTCATCGTATATATAGTAGTCATCAAGCATATTGCTTATGTGGACTAATCCCTCTATAGTATTTTCCAGTTCAACAAATATTCCAAAGGAAGTAACAGATGAGATAACTCCTGAATAAATCTGGCCGATTTTATCTGACATGTACTCTACTTTCTTTAAATCATCTGTTTCACGTTCTGCTTCCTGAGCACGCCTTTCCATATCGCTTGATTGTAGTGATGCTGCCTCTACAAATTTCTTTATTTTCTTTATTCTGTTGTCATCTATCTTGCCTCTTATAAACTCCCTAATAATCCTGTGAATTGCTAGGTCTGGATATCTTCTTATTGGTGATGTAAAATGACAGTAATATTTAGCTGCTAACCCAAAATGCCCTGTGCTATCTGGGGCATATCTTGCCTGTTTTAACGACCTTAAAAGAAGTGTGTTAACCACTATCTCTTCCTTCTTACCCTTAACCTGTTCTAGTATTTCCTGCAAGGCTTTAGGGTGAATTTCACTAGATACCCTTAAGTACAATCCAAGATTATGAATGAATTCGCTTAATACGGTGAGTTTTTCTTCATCTGGGTCCTCGTGTATTCTATATACAAATGGAACCCCAGTCCAGAACATATGCTCTGCTATTGTTTCATTGCAAACAAGCATAAATTCTTCTATTATTCTATTAGCTATTTCTCTTTCATAGGGTTTTATATCTATTGGTTTTCCCTTATCATTTAATATTATTTTTGTTTCATCAAAATCAAAATCTAGTGCTCCTCTGCGCATTCTTTTGCCATTAAGTATCATACAAAGCTCTTCCATATTCTTAAACTCATCAATTAAATAATCATACCTTTTTAGTAACTCTGGATCATTATCCTTTAAAATCTTTGTCACATCAGTATAGGTCATTCTTTCACTTGTTCTTATAACACTTTCAAATATATCATGGTCTACGACCTTTCCTTCTGAATCTATTGTCATCATACATGACATGGTAAGTCTATCAACCTTTGGATTCAAACTGCATAGTCCATTTGAAAGCTTTTTAGGCAGCATTGGAATAACTCTGTCAACCAGATACACACTGGTTCCCCTATCAAATGCTTCCTTATCAAGTGGAGATTTTTCCTTAACATAATATGTAACGTCTGCAATATGTACACCTAATTTATATTTACCATCAGGCAACTTTTCAATTGAAACTGCATCATCTAAGTCCTTTGCATCCTCTCCATCGATTGTTACAATTTTTAAGTTCCTTAAGTCCTTCCTGTGGCTTAATTCTCCTGGGGGTATTTCCTCGGAAATATTTTGAGCATATGCTTCAACCTCTTCTGGAAATTCCTCTGGAAGGTCATATTTTCTTATAATTGATAGTATGTCAACTCCAGGTGTATCTGCATTTCCTAATATTTCAATTACATTTCCCTCTGGATTTCTTCTTTTTTCAGGCCATTTAGTAATTTCAGCTACAACCTTATTTCCATGCTTTGCACCGTTTACATTTCCCTTTGCAATGAAAATATCCTGATATATTCTTTTATCATCAGGTACTACAAATCCAAAGTTATCGCTTTTCTCAAATACACCGACCACCTTTGTATTTGCATGTTTTAAAATTCTTATAATTTCCCCTTCAATTTTCTTTCCAGGAATATTTTCCTTGGTTATCTTTGCAATAACCTTATCATTATTCATTGCACCATTTAAATTTTCAGCTGGAATATATACATCCTTTAACTCAGTATTTTCAGGAATTACAAA
>JBEQBT010000220.1:0-5758 GCA_041639705.1 Clostridiaceae bacterium
AGAGAACATATATTGAAGGACATCCCGGAGTAGATTGCCTGAACACATTTTGTTATTAGGGCAAAACGGATTCCCCCGTTAAAGGGAGCTAAGTGAACCATTAATCCGGTTAATAAGGATGGCACCGTGGGATATATACTCTCACTCCTATTTGGAGTGGGAGTTTTTTATATATTTTTATGGTGGAATCTATTGTTTGCCAGGTGTATGGTTAATTAGGGTGGTACCACGATAAATTCGTCCCTTTTCAGGGACGGTTTTTTTTATACTTTTTTAATTTGAACAAAGTTTCGTAGTGGCCGTTACCCACAGCGGCTTGGGTATTTTATATATTGATGATACATATATAAATAGGTAAAATCACTCGTTATTTAAATACCCCTAGCTGCTGTGGGCAGCAGCCACTACAGGATGGGATAAGTAATAACAGAAAATAAAATCTGGCCAGATTTTAGAAATAAACTTTATTTAAAAAAAAGGAGGTAACTATTCATGAGAACACTAGCATGTGAACTTACAAATAAAATTGGTGAAACTGTTAAACTTCAGGGTTGGCTTCATAGGGTAAGGAATTTAGGGAAAATAGCATTTGTTATTTTGAGGGACAGAAGTGGACTTGTACAGTGTATTGTAAATACGAAAGAAATAAACATTAAGGGTGTAAAGATTGAAAGTGTTGTAGAGATTATTGGAGAAGTGTGTAAAAACGAAAGCGTTGAAAAAGGAATAGAGGTTTTAATAAAGGAGCTTAATATTATCTCTGAGGTTAAGGATGACCTGCCAATAGAGATAAATAAAGAAAATATAGAGGCTAATCTTGATGCAATACTCAACAATAGAGTATTAAGCTTAAGAAATTCAAAGGTGAATGCAGTATTTAAAATACAGGCAGCACTTGCACATGGTTTTAGTGGATATTTAAGAAATCAGGGCTTTACAGAAGTATTCACCCCAAAGATTGTGGCAGAAGGTACCGAGGGAGGCACAGAGCTATTTGAAGTAAAATATTTTGACAAAAAGGCATACCTTGCACAGAGTCCACAGTTTTATAAACAAATGATGGTTGGAGCATGCTATGAAAGGGTATTTGAAACAGGTCATGTTTACAGGGCGGAAAGTCATGATACACAAAGACATGTAAATGAGTTTGTAAGTCTCGATCTTGAAATGGGATTCATACAGGACGAGAGGGATATTATGAGCCTTGAAACAGAAATGCTTAAATATATTTTTTACCACATCAAAAGGGAATGTGTAGAGGAAATTAAGCTATTAAATGTAGATATACCAGTAATAAATGGTGAAATACCTTCAATGAGGCTGCCAGATGCTATACAGATATTGAGAGAAAAGTATAATAAAACTGACCTGGAAAAGGACATTGACCCAGAGGGTGAGAGACTTATCTGCCAATATGCGAAGGAAGAATTGGGTTCAGAGTTTATATTCCTAACCCACTATCCACAGTCAAAACGCCCAATGTACACAATGCCTTTAGAGGATGGCTTAACCCACAGCTTTGACCTTATATTCCGTGGCGTAGAGATTACAACAGGGGGACAGAGAATACACAACTATGAACAGCTTAAAAGCAGCATTGCATCCCGTGGCATGAATCCAGACAGCTTTACCAACTATCTCGAAGTCTTCAAATATGGTATGCCCCCCCACGGCGGTCTTGCAATAGGACTTGAAAGACTAACAGCCCAGTTAATAGAATTAAGCAACGTCAGGGATGCAACATTATTTACAAGGGACAGATTTAGGATTAAGCCATAAAAAGGAAAGTATTGCAAAGTGTGGCAATGTGCAAAAAATCATATACTTCACAATTGTCAGTAGTGGTCGATGCCCACATCGACAGGGCATTAGCAGTTATGGCGATATCTGCATCAAAGGTAGAATTCCTATGTTCCGCAAATGCCCTAGGCCGATGTGGCATCGGCCACTATAGAATATCTCAAAATTATGTTAATATTTGATACATATTATTTCTATATTATAAATTTTGAACTACTTTCATATGCAGTCCAATTTCCCTACCAAAACCTAACTGCAACAATTGTCCTGTCGTTTAAATCAGGGCATTTAAAGGTGATGTTTACCAATTACCTAAGCACTTGTAAGTATCAATAAGCCATGGATGTACAACCTTAAGCTTATCCTTATTTCTAAACAAATAATTTATATAACTAAATGCAGCGAACTCTAAAGAAATATCTAGTGCCTTTTCTATTTCCCCAAGATAAGGAGGAACTCCATCCTGATCCCATTCAATTTTGTCAGCTATAAACAAAACCATATCCAACTTAGAAGGATTAGCTCTAAGGGTAGTGTGACACTCAATGGCATTAAGGGTTTCAATGTTGCTTATATTAAATATTTCCTTTGCTAAAATCCTAGATATTTTCTGATGAAGAATCAAAGGTAGTTCTCTTTCTTCCTTAAGTATTTCAATACCCAATGTAGCAGCTATTTCTATTCGCCTATCATTTGGGAAAATTCCTCCTATATCATGAGGATACCCTGAAGCTTCAGCAAGTGAGCATTCTACATCATACTTCTGTGCAATAAGCTTTGCCATTTTTCCAACTCTTAATGAATGATCAGCTATTCTAAGACGGTTATGCTTTATTAAAAAATTATGTGAATCTCTTTCAATGTTTCCAGTTAAATCAAATTCATTAATTAGATTTAAGATACTCTCATCCACTTCATTGTTCCTCCAATCAAGACTATACTACAATTCTATACCAAGTCATGTATAAATCAAAACAGAAAATGGATTTTTTCTAGTATAAACATTAAACCCTTTAAAAATTTAGCTTTTAAGGATTGGCCACTGTCATTTAAATTAACAAATTAATGATGTATAAAAAAGCAGGTTTAAAATAATGTATAGCAATTCCCTTGCCTTATAAATATCACCACAAATTCTCATACTAAGCATGAGGTGATAATCTTGTTTAAGCCCTTAAGAGTCATTATCGAAGAAAAGGCATTGGATTATGATCGGGGAAAACAGCTATTAGAAAAATTTCAAAGAGAGAATATAGAAGTAAAGATAATAAAGGGTGGAAGAGTTACTGGAATACCGGGAAAAACAGATCAGGAAATGTATTTTCAAGGTAAAAATACGCTTGCTGTTGGGGTCAGGAAGCAATCGGATTTTCAAACCTGTAAACCATCGGCGCATTATATGCTGCCAATTGTTAGCGGTTGTGTTGGAATGTGTGAATACTGTTATTTGAATACTCAACTTGGTAAAAGACCCTATAGCAAGGTATATGTAAATGTGGAAGAAATACTTGAAAGGGCAGATAAATATATAGAGGAAAAAAAACCTCATATAACCATATTTGAAGGAGCCGCAACCTCAGATCCTCTACCTGTTGAAAGATATGGGCATGGACTGTCCTTAGCAATAGAACATTTTGGAAGAAGTGATCTGGGGTACTTTAGATTTGTTACAAAGTTTGATGAGGTTGACCAATTGCTTGGACTTGAGCATAATGGTCACACAACAATCAGATTCACTCTTAATACAGACAAGGTCATAAAGGAATATGAACACAAGGTTCCTGGAGCAATTGAGAGGATTGAGGCATCATTTAAGGTTAGTGAAAGCGGTTACCCAATCGGATTTATTATTGCCCCAGTTTTTCTGTATGATGGGTGGAAGGAGGATTACTCAAGTCTTATCAATGCATTGGGTGAAAAGCTAAGGGATAGGGAGCCAACCTTTGAGGTTATAACCCATAGATTTACAAAACGAGCAAAGGAACAAATATTAAAAACCTTCCCAGAAACAGGGCTCCAGATGAATGAAGAAGAGAGGAAATTTAAATACGGACAATTTGGTTATGGAAAGTATGTTTATAAGAATGAGAACATAGATGAGGTGAAGGTTTTCTTTAAGGAAAACTTAGGGAGGTATTTTAAACAGCAAAATATAAGATATATAATATGATACAAAATCACAATCGCCTTACTGCATTTGTATTAATCTTCTGTATGCTGTTATCAGCCTTTTATATTCCAATTACATTAAATAAATATGTTATTGAAAAAAACATAATGGAGGTTTATGGTGGAGGGGATGTTCTTGATATAGAATAAATAGGAAGTGAATCTATCAGGGCTATATATATTTTTAAATGTTGACTTAATGGCTTATATTGTATACAATGTTAAAAATATATATAATTACTCAATGAACTGGAAAAGTACTATATGTCACTTATTATAGTGAGTTAGGGAGTGGTGAAAGCCTAATAGTAATACATATATGAATAGGACCAGGGAGAATTCTTCTGAAATGGCAGTAGGAAGAACGCATATCTGCGATAAAGGTCTTAAGAGGGCATTATGTACTATATTTATGCCAATTAGAGTGGTACCACGGGATTCCGTCTCTTTATGAGATTGGAGTCCTTTTTTATTTTATCATAGGAGGGATAACAATGTTAAAATATCAACAAAAAATTATTGAGCAAGTAAAAGAGCATCTTAATGTGTCTGAAGTTATACTGACAATACCACCAGATTCCAAGCTTGGAGATATAACTCTGCCATGTTTTCAACTTGCCAAGGAATTAAAGAAAAGTCCTATTGAAATTGCAGCTTATATAAAGGATAAGTTTGTTTCAGTAGATTTCATTGATAAAGTGGAGATTGCTGGTGGATATCTTAATTTCTATATTAATAGATCCATCTTTATAAAAAATACATTAGAAGAGATAAGAGCTAAGAAGGATAGATATGGATCATCAATGATTGGATCTGGGAAAAAAGCATTAATAGAACACACAAGTATAAATCCCAATGCTTCACCACATGTGGGAAGGGCAAGAAATGCTTTAATTGGGGATGCATTAGCAAGACTTTTGAAGTTTGAAGGGTATGAAGTTAATATTCATTATTTTATTAATGATATAGGAAAGCAAATTGCAATGCTTTTATTAGGAGTAAAGGATATTACAAGTATTGTGTTTAAAGATTTATTAGATATATATATTCAAATTAATTGGGATGTTGAAGAGAACCCAGATCTTGAAAATAAAGTATTTGAGCTTTTGTATAAATTAGAAAATGGTGATGAAGGGGTTAAAGAAAGATTTAGACATATTGTTGATATATGTATAAAGGGACAAACAGAGATATTCAAGGAATTAGGTATTAGATACGATACTTTTACATATGAATCTGATTATATTTGGAACAATAGGGTAGATGAAATTTTAGATCAATTAAATAATACTAAAAAGCTTGAGGAAGATTCAGAAGGAAGACTGGTATTAAACCAAGAGGAGTATAAGCTCCCCATGAAAGCACCTTATCTCGTACTAACAAGAAAGGATAAAACTTCATTATATCCGCTAAGAGATATTGCATACACAATTGATAAGATAAAAACAAATTCTGATAAAAACCTAGTTGTTCTTGGTGAAGATCAAAAACTATATTTCAGGCAAATAAAAGCTGCGTTAGATGTATTAGGTTATAGCGCACCATCGCCTGTTCACTATTCCTTTGTATTATTATCAGAGGGCATCCACAGGAAATAGCAATATTTGATGACCTTACTGCATTAGAGGTAGCTGCAGCTCAAGTAAATATATATAATTCTACAAGATATTGAATAATATATTTAGTATTTAGGAATACTAAATATATTAAATTATGTAGGTGATAATCAATGAAGCTTTCAATAGGAAAAGCAGCAAAAGAAATAGGAGTTACAGTAGTAACCTTAAGG
>JBEQBT010000221.1:0-5744 GCA_041639705.1 Clostridiaceae bacterium
GTAGGTATCGCCTACCACGTTAATGACCTGTCGATGTGGGCATCGACCACTACTGCTCTATCATGTTTCACTTTAATTGTTACGCATTCTTCCTAATATATTCATTAATGAAAACTCAAAATATTTTTTCAAATTTTAGAATAACTTAAACCCATTTAACAAATATTAATCCTGATTAATAATATAAAACTATGTTGTTGAAAACATGTGTGATTATTTATTAGGTATCAGGAGGTAGCATTAATGCAGAAAAATAAAAAACCACAATTATTATGTATTGCACTTATATTTGCACTAATATTCTCATCATGTTTTAACAAAAAAATTACGTCTCAACAAAAAGAAAGCACTACTACTTCTGTTGATAAAAGTACTAAGGAAAATACCACTATTAATAACCCTAACAAGATTGAAGGAAAGGTTGATGAAAAGGAAGAGGAAATTTCGACCGTGGTAACACCTGATAGCAGTATACTTGATAATACATTAATACCATGGGGCTTGAAACTAAACACTACCCATACAGTTCCTGAAGTTCCGGCCAAGGTTAAAGCATTGCTGGATAAATATTCTGGGTACTATGTTGGGGACACTACCTCAAAGGTAATATACCTGACCTTTGATGAAGGCTATGAAAATGGATATAGTGCCAAAATACTTGATACATTGAAGGCTAATAATGTCAAAGCAGCATTTTTTGTTACAAAACCCTATATAAACCAAAATAAGGATTTGATAAAGAGAATGGTAAATGAAGGTCATCTGGTTGGCAATCATACTTCGAGACACCCTTCCTTGCCATCTGTAACTGGAGATATAGCAGCATTCAATCTTGAATTTTTCGACACAGAAAAAGCATTTAAAGAGGTAACGGGGTTTGAAATGCCAAAGTTTTTTAGGCCACCAATGGGAGAATTCAGCGAAAAATCTCTTTACCTAACCCAGAAGCTTGGCTATAGGTCTATTTTCTGGAGCTTTGCACACAAGGACTGGGAAGTGAATAACCAACCAAAGGTTGATGAAACAATAAATAGAGTAATGACTAGAAGCCATAATGGAGAAATAATGCTATTGCATGCTGTTTCAAAGTCAAACACTATTGCACTTGATTCAATAATTAAAGAATTACAATCCATAGGCTTTAGATTTGCTGATTTGCGAGAGTTGAGATAAATATACAGCTTTCATTTATGTTTAATGTGCAGCCCATTGTCAGAATTGTGTTATTATTGTGTCATCCTGAACGTAGTGAAGGATCTTTCCCAAGATGCCTCTAAGATCCTTCACTACGTTCAGGATGACATGAGGATATAGCAGATACACTATCATAACAATGATTCAGCCTCTGACAGCTGCTTCTATAGCAATGATAAGTTCTGCAACTTTCCCAAATAAAAAACCTGCTTATTTTTAAATAGCAGGTTTTTTATACGCTCAATTATTTATTCAGCAGATGACATGCTGCATAATGTTCTTTTCCCCTATCCTTTAGCTCCGGTGCAACCCTTTTACAAACCTCCATACAGTAACTGCATCTGGCTGCAAATACACATCCCGGAGGAGTGTTAACAGCAGATGGAACATCCCCATACAACATAATTCTATTAATCTTATGCCTTGGATTTGGAACTGGTACTGCAGAAAGTAGTGCCTTTGTATATGGATGCAATGGATTACAAAATAGCTCCTCAGTTTCTGTCATCTCAACAAGTTTTCCCAAATACATTACTCCTATTCTGTTTGATATGTGTTTTACTACACTCAAATCATGGGAAATAAACATATATGTTAATCCAAGGGTATCCTTTAATTCCTCAAATAAATTTATAATCTGTGCTTGAATGGAAACATCAAGTGCTGACACTGCTTCATCACAAACAATAAACTTAGGATTACATGCAAGTGCCCTTGCAATACCTATTCTCTGCCTCTGACCTCCACTGAATTCATGTGGATACCTTCTAATATGGAAAGGACTTAACCCAACTAGCTGTAATAATTCCTTTACTCTTTCCCTTCTTTCACTTAGCTTCATATTCTCATGAATCAATATTGGCTCCCCAACAATATCCCCTACAGTTCTTCTAGGATTTAGCGAAGAATATGGATCCTGGTAAATTAGCTGCATATTTCTTCTCTTTTTACGTAGTGCTTCCTTGTCAAGCTTACACAAATCTTCCCCTTCAAATATTATTTCACCTGCATCTGGTTCATGAAGCATTAAAATTGCTCTTCCTGTTGTTGACTTACCGCATCCTGATTCTCCAACAATTCCAAGCACTTCCCCACTATTTATATAAAAGCTAATATCATCAACAGCTTTTAAATAGGCAACTGTTCTATTAAAAAATCCACCCCTAATAGGGAAATATTTTTTTAATCCATTAACCTCGACTAATTTCTCCATTATTTTTCACCACCCTCTTTGTTATATAAAAAGCAGCGGACATTCCTCTCTTCTCCTAGTACAGTAATTTCGGGTTCTGATACTTTACAAATATTCATTGTTCTGCTGCAGCGAGGTGCAAACCTACAGCCCTTTGGCATGTTAAGAGGATTTGGAACAACGCCTTGAATAGATTCTAGTCGTTCCTGCTTTTCACCTAAGGATGGCATTGATTTTAATAATCCTTGTGTATATGGGTGTTTAGGATCCTCAAAAATTTCATATACACTTCCTTCTTCAACTATTTTCCCAGCATACATTACTATAATCCTTTGGCAGGTTTCTGCGACAACCCCAAGATTATGAGTTATAAGCATTACTGATGAATTAATCTTAGTTTTCAATTCCTTCATCAAATCAAGTATTTGTGCCTGTACAGTTACATCCAACGCGGTTGTGGGTTCATCAGCTATTAATAGCTTTGGATTACATGCAATTGCCATAGCTATCATTACTCTTTGTCTCATTCCACCACTTAGTGAATGTGGATATTCACCAACTATTTTTTCAGAACCAGGTATGTTTACCAGTTTTAACATTTCTACAGCCTTTTCCCGTGCCTTTACCTTACTCATTTTCTGGTGAAGCATTAACACCTCACCAATTTGATCCCCTATTTTAATAACAGGGTTCAAAGAGGTCATAGGCTCCTGAAAAATCATAGATATTTCATTTCCTCTTATACTCCTCATTTCTTTTTCATGTAGTTCTGTTATATTCTTGCCGTCAAATATTATTTCGCTGTTTTCCATTATTTTACCTGGAGGGCTTGATATTAACCTCATTACCGATAGAGATGTTACACTTTTTCCGCATCCAGATTCTCCAACAACCCCTAAGCTTTCTCCTGGCTTAATATAAAAGTCTATTCCGTCAACAGCAGGCACTACTCCTTCATCTGTGAAAAAATATGTTCTAAGATTTTTAACCTCTAATAGTTTATCCATTTGCACCTACCTCCTATTGTTTTAACTTTGGATCCAAGGCATCACGGAGCCCATCACCAAAGAAGTTAAATGCAAGCACTGTAATAAAAATCAACGCCCCAGGATAGAATGCCTTCCAGGGAGTATTTAACATAGTATTAAGCTCTTGAGCATTATTTAGCATATTACCCCAGCTTGCAGTTGGAGGTTGTACACCTAGTCCAAAAAAACTTAAAGCTGATTCTGTTAATATTGCACCTGCAATCCCCATTGTTGCAGAGACTATAATTGGTCCCATTGCATTTGGTAATACATGTTTAAAAATAATACTTCTATCCTTAGCCCCAACACATCTTGCAGCTTCAACAAAGTCCCTTTTCATTAGGCTTAAAAACTCTGCCCTTACAAACCTGGCAATGCCTGTCCATCCTGTTAAGCCTATTACTATCATAACGTTAAATATACTCGGTTTAAATATTGCCATAACTGTAATAAGTAAAATAAATGTTGGGATTGCCATTATAGCATCAACTATTCTCATCATAATATTGTCAACAATTCCACCATAATATCCTGCAACGCAGCCCCATATGGTACCAATTAATACTGATATACCAACCGCAACAAATCCTATTGAAAGGGAAATTCTACCTGCATACAAGCTTCTTGTAAAAACATCTCGTCCAAGTTCATCTCTACCAAAGTAGTTAGGTTTAAATTTAACCAGCTCACCATTCATATTATAATCTTCATAGGCTTTAAAGGTTGGCTGCCTATCAATAAGAAGTATGTCATCAACAGTTCCCTCAGGAGAGTATGGCGCAATTATTGGGGCAAATATTGCACTGGAATATAGGAAAATTAAAATCACTAATCCTGCAACAGCAAATTTATTTTTTTTAAACCTTCTCCAAAATGCATTTAACTTCTTTCTAAATGTATCACTATACTCAGCACTTTCAGCAAGAGAAATATCCACTTGATTTTTAGGGTTATTCAAATTTAATTCTGCCATATCATTTATTCCTCCCCTCATCAATCATACTTGATTCTTGGATCTGCTACAGCATAAAGTACATCTGCTATTAGACTTCCAAGAACTACAAGTACAGATACAAAAACAAGTTCACCCATTATTATTGGATAATCCCTTGTAAAGTTTGCTTCAACAACAATCCTTCCAATACCTGGCCATGCAAATATAGATTCTGTTATGGCTGCACCACTAATAAGCCCTGGTATCATGAATCCAAATAGTGTTATTAGGGGCAATAATGCATTTCTAAATGCATGCCTCCAAATAACAATTTTTTCAGACAGTCCCTTACTTCGTGCAGTTCTAATATAATCTTGATTAATTACCTCCAGCATTGCACTTCTCATATACCTCATGTCCGTTGCCATTCCACTCATACCAAGCACAATTGCAGGAAGTACAATATGACTTAATCTATCCATAAATACAAATTGGTCATAGTTTTCTCTCATACCTCCGATTGGGAACCACTGAAGCTGTGCTCCAAAAACTAGTAAAAGCATTAACCCAAACCAAAAGGCAGGTATTGATATTCCTATAAAGGAAATTGTTGAAAAAAAGTAATCCCAAACACTCCCACGCTTTAAGGCAGAAATCATGCCTGCTGGAATTGCAATTATTGTAGATATTAATACAGAAACTACAGAAAGAACAATCGTATTTGGTAGGGCTTCCATTAATAAATCTAGAACTGGTCTATTTCTAAAAAATGAAATCCCAAAGTCTCCCTTTAATAACCCTCCAAGCCATATAAAGTATCTAATATACAATGGTTTGTCCAATCCAAGATTATGTCTAATTACATTAAGATCCACCTTACCCATACGTTCAGGGTTAATAAACATTACTGCTGGGTCTCCTGGGGCAAGGTTTATAATTAAAAATGTAATAATAGTAATTAATATCAAAAGTGGTATCGCTTGAAGAATTCTTTTGATAATGTATTTAGTCATGATTTTTCCTCCTTGAACAAAGGTATGCGAAAACCGCATACCTTTGAAATAATAAGCAAATTACTGAACATGCCAATCAGCAGGCTGCCATCTGCCAAACCACTTTATATCTACATCCTTAACATTTTTATTATGTGTATATATATTTTCAATATATATTAAAACTGAATATGGTAGTTCCTCAGCGATGTATTCTTGTATCTTAAATATAAGCTGCTTTTGTTTTGCCTTATCAAATGTTTTATTAAACTCATCACTTAATCTAGTTACTTCAGGATTATTATATGATCCCTGGTTAAACTGCTGCCCCGGACCAAACAATCCCTTAGGATCAGGTGAACTCCCGTGGCTTAATGTAAGTAATGCAACATCAAAGTTCTTTG
>JBEQBT010000222.1:0-5698 GCA_041639705.1 Clostridiaceae bacterium
GTAAAGGTGACGTTGTAGGAAGGCTATCTTTTTCAATAACAACACCTAATCTTACAAGATTACGTAAGGTTTCATCTCTGATTGGTTCTCTAGTGTTAGGCATGTACCATCTTTCTATAACATCCTTGGGAGCTTTGCGACTTTGAAATATTTCAAGCCATTCTATGCGTTTATTTTTATCTATAATTTTAGCTTGTGCATCACTCATACATGTTATTGTCGCAGGTCTTATCCAATTATTTTTATCAATACAAAAACAATACAACATTACGAAAATAGACTTTGCACCCATTTCTCTTAAAATAAAACCTTCCGGATCAAGCTCTCTTGGTAGTATTATTTTTAGGCGTTCATAAATAAGGTCTACACTTGGTAATGAGTTTTCCAACCAATGCATGTTTTACACCTCAATTCCATAAGCATGTGTTGCTATTGATTCGATTTTATTTATTAAAGTTTCTTTATCTATTTTAGCATATTCATACATAGTGATTAAACTATCAATTTCAGTAACCTTATCTATATCAGGTAAAGGTAATACATTTAGTTCGGAAACAGAAACAGCTACACTACCAGAAATACAACGAAAAATTCTATCTACAATGTTTGTATTTAAGAGTAAACTCAAAGCTTTTAAGGAAATTATCTGTGAATTAACAGGATAAATATAATTAACATGATTCTCTATAACTACACATTTATATTTATCTATAATGTTTTGGGGTATCACTGTCGTTAATATTCTTTTATGCTGCTCTTTAGATGTTGTTCTTTGGACTAATGCTACACTCTGTTTGCATAATAAATACGCTTGATCATTATTAACTGTGATATATTTATTTTTTCTTTGTTTGTAATTTAAATTAAATTCTCCATCAACAATTGCTTCTGACCAAATTATTGGGAAAGAACCCTTAGCATATTTAGTTCTTAATTGTTCTTTATGCCTATTCCAAACCAAAGGTCCTGTAGAAACTTTATATCCATAATCTGATATATAAGAAGTATTATTACTTATAACGTTTAATAATGCAGCTTCGGAAATCTTTCTTGGTATAATCCAAGGCTTATCATTTAAATTAAGTTTAAATGATCCTATTTTATTAACTTTGTATTCTGATTCGCATACCTCTATTTCATGTAGAGAAATATTTTTACTTTCGTTAATACCGTAAACAGTTAAACATGTTTCTTGCAGTACCTCTTGAAATACACCTGAGCGTTCAGATATAAAATTGATTGATAATGGTGGAGCTTCTTTTATTAGCAGTTTTCTTAGATTTTTGAAATATTCTCCACCCAAAAAAGAAGTAGGAGTAACAAATCCTATCAAGCCCTTTTTAGTTTTCATATGAAGAGCTGCATCTATGAATAAGCCATACATATTAGCATGGCCAAAGAGAGATCTTTTATATGCTAATCTTACATTATCATTTAATTTAATTCTACCATAAGGTGGATTACCTATTATTAGGTCATATTTAATATGATTAGGTCCCAGGGCATATTGAATTGTATCAGATACTTTAATTATGTTTTTTATAGTTCTATTAGCTGCTACAGTTTCAGGATAGATTAAAATATCTAAAAGTACCTGAGTAAGCCAACCCGCAAATTTATCAATTTCTATGCCAGATAAATGATTTTCTAAGTATACTAATTTTTCAAGTGGAGATAAGCATTTAATTCTATGGTCACCCAATATTCTATTAGCAACAGGCACAAGAAAAGCTCCACCTCCACATGCTGGGTCTAATATTGTATTCCTAGACCAATTAGCTCCCTCAGAAGCTAGCATGTCTAGTAGGCGTTCAGCAAGGATAGGGGGAGTATAAAAAATGCCTAGATCTGACTTATATTTATTGGGTAGAAGAAGTGTATATAAAGTACCAATATAATAACTACATTCTACAATAGATAATTTAGAGAGAAAATAAGCAATATCTTTTGTAAGCTTTATAATATCCCTATCAAGTTCAATTGTAGAAACCACACATTTTCTTAATTTAAAAACACTTTGTTTATCAACATAATTCCATAGAAACTTGATAACGTGAGTACAAAAAGAATATGCCACTGGAAGCATATTATCACTATTATTTTTTATGTAATTATTTCTAAATGAAACAACTTTATTATTATATATATTCCATGTATCTAAATTGCTATCTATTTGTGAATTTGTATTATTGGAGTAGTCGAACATTAGTATCACTTCCTTTATTAATTACCTTTGACCTTATATTAATAATCTTCCTTTTTGCTAAGTTTTCTATATAGTTCCTCTTGCTGAGAAGAAGTAAATTGGAAATATATCATTGTATTATTAACTTCCTTATGCCCTAACCAGTATTGAACCTCTTTAATATCCAATCCCTGCTCTGCAAGATGTACTGCCCTGGAATGCTTTAAACTATGAAAATGCCATTTACTTCTATCTTTAATACCAGCAGATGCACAATATTTTTTCATAAGCCTATCAAGCATCTGCCTAGAAATAGGATTATTCTCTCTGCTAGAAAATAAAATATCCTCAGGTTTAGCCTGGTTAATATATTTTTTTAAAGCTGCAGCTGTAATCTTATTAAGTCTTAATGTATTATTAAAGCTGCCCTTTAACCTCTTACAGTATAATTCATTTTTTATAGAGTTATAGTCCTCTATTTTAAGCAAACCAACTTCGGAAGCCCTTAAAGCACAGTAATAAGCTACATGGAATATTGCCATGTTCCTGGTAGCATACTTATTATTTGATTTTTTTATAGTATTAAATAATCTATTTAGCTCTTCCTTATATAAATATTTAATTTCTTTATTATCCCTCGCCATAAATACACACCCTATCCTATTAGTTCTATCTAAAGTTAAATATACCAGACGTATTTAAAAATCATCCTAAATATCTAAGATCAGTTTTATTTTTATTAACTTCTATATTTTTATTTTCATGGTCAGGCTGCAGCTCATTTGCATGGATAATATTTATATCTCCTTTTCTGACCCACTCATATCCACCTGGTATTCTAACCCTATAAGAATCGTAGGTTATAGCATCTATATAGCCTTTTATATTAAGATCCTTAAGATAAACATCATCATATATTTTAAACTCTATTAATTGATTAAAATCGTTAATATTCTGCATATTAAATAACCTCACAATCTGCAATAAATTAACATCATTATATACTATAAAAATATATTATTCATAAACTATATTTGAATTCAACTTATAATCTTCTATATAATTAAACTTAAAAGTATTGTATTTTGAGTTATAATCGCAAAAAACTAAAGGAAGAATTTCAATTATTTTATGTTTTTTATCAGTATTAATTACACTTGGTATATGAGTGACATATTCTACATCACCATTTTTAAAGATATTAACCCACAAATATGCGTAATCAATATCTTTTGAAAGCAAAGTAAACATTTCACACTCTTTGCCATTACTTACACCTGTGCGAAACACCCCTGAAAATTCCTCAAAATCACCAGTTCGTCCAAATAGTTGTTTTTCTTGAAGTTTATCAAAAGATCTATCTTTAATGATAATAACCCACTCCGTAAAATCAGGTCTTTCAAATATATAATCCATTATAAATACATAAACTCCTTTCAATTTTAAATATAAGCACAATAGGCATAAAATTATACACCCTCCTGGAAGCAGCTGTACATCATTTAAGTAATGTACACTAATCACAAAATTCCCAATTACCCAATAATTCTTACCATGTTAAAGGTGTTGCTGTCTTGCTTAATATTTTTTTATTCCGGTGTTCATACTATAGCTGAATATTAATGTATCCAGGCTTCTATTTTTATCCCAGTATTCACTTGAAAGTTATGCTTGCTTTTTTTAGTGCATTTCAATAAGTTTTAAACACATAAAACAATCGTCTACAGCTCTATGGCTCTGATAAACTTCCCCTAAGGCGTTTTTCAAGCTAATAAATCGTTCACTGTTACTTTCTTGCATTACATTATGCATAAGACACTCGTGGGTTAAACTACTATAATCAATTCCATATAAGCTGCAGCTTTGGCATATCATTCTATAATCAAATTCAGAATTATATGCAATAAAAGTCTTATTTCTAAGGATGTTGTATACTTGTGACCAAACAATTTCCCATGTTGGAGCCTGCTTTACAGCTTCGTTATCAATACCATGGATCTGCATAGCTTCATCAGAGATAGGCTTTGTAGGTTTAATAAGAGTATCAAGAAGTATTGTGCCATCTAAATCAATTATACCTATTTCTACAATTTCATCATTATATTCAAGTCCTGTAGATTCAACATAAAGTGCTATTCTATTTTATTACTCAACATAAAACATAAGGTACTTATCTCCTACCTGGTGCAGCTGCAGACTATTTAAGTAATGTGAATTAGTAAGACGAACTATTTAAAAAATCATCAATAGCTTTATCATTTCTATCAATGGCTTTTCTTACTATTCCCAATTTTCTAAGTAACTCTTTAATTTCTACATCATCCAAATATTGTGATTGTTCTATTTTAAATTCTAACCTACTCATGCACTCCCATATGCCTTGTCCTGCAATAAGCTGATTTGATTTAAATTTACATTTGAATTGTTCTATTTCTTTCTTTTTCATATTTCCCCCTTATTAAGAATTATTCTGTCTTGCCACAAATTTTTAAGTTTTCTATTCCCAAATACCTGTGTATTGACTTTTCAGCATCATCATATGAGTAATATATCTTGCCATCATCGCCATAAAATTGTTCAAGACCTTCACAACCCCACTCACCAGGCATAGATACAACAGGATTGCCTTTTTCATCTCCTCTAATGGTTAACCCTTCACAAACATGTTCTTGTATTGAAAATACAGGCAATGGGCATTCATAGCCTTTTTTCAGATTTAACCATTATATACAGCTCCTTGTTTTTAAAATCATATATATTTTTATTCAAATATATCAAACCCAATACAAAATTTACTTTTTAAGCATTCTTCATCTATTATCATTTTAACCAAGCTTTCTTTTGAATACTTTGTAAGTAATGAAAACCCTTCAATTAAATCATTAGAAGCACTTAATATAATTAATAGTATGTAAAATATAGTCCATGGAAGATTACCACTAATTATAAAGTAAGGTACAACTAAACCAAATAATAATACTGCAAAAGGTAGTAATAAGCAAAATATATATTGGTTTCTTGTAAAAATCTTATTTTCATCTATGGTTTGAGGATTACCATGTATAATATTTAATTTAAATCCTTTTTTTATGATACGTGTTCTTTTCCATATAAATTTAGGTTTACCTTTACAAATAAGAATACCAATTCCATGTAACAGCTCATGTAAAAAAATTTCTAAGATTGAAGCAAATATTAAATTTAAAAATAAGTCTTTTTCTATAAATAATAATAAAATTGCATATTCATAATATACAAAATTTTTAGAAGCTTTATATAAGGCAGCTATTTGAGGTATGAATATATAGCCTAATATAATAACTAAAGCTATTTCAAGAATCGTCTTTATTATTTTGTACCTTCCATGATTATTTTTACGCACGCTTCCTATTACCATCATAAATATTAACCTCCCATTCCTAGTTATACAAAATAGTTATAATGTATAACTCAAATATAACATAGAAGTATTGATATATCAATACTTCTTATAATAATATTTAAGAATATTAT
>JBEQBT010000223.1:0-5663 GCA_041639705.1 Clostridiaceae bacterium
TGGGATGTCCATATTGCATCTATATCAAAAACCCATGTATTATTAATATATTGCAAGCCATCATATCTACCTTCTTCAATCCATTTTATTATAGTGGATTCCTGCATTCCAAAAGCATCGGTGATTTCTTTTAAACTATACATGTTATCCATAAGAGACCCTACTTTCATTTTATAAGATAATTTTATTATAATAAAAAAACACTTATATGAAAACAGGATTATTTATACTTTATAAGCACTTTAGTTTATATATTATGTTTGCAAACATTTTGCAAACATAATACGAGTTAAGCTTTGTTATATAAAGTTAAAATAAGATAAGTATGATTTTACAAGTTGCTGATTTTACAAGGTTTTAGTATTAAAAACATTACTAATAATTAAAAGGTGTTAAGAGGTAAAACTGATTCGTAATTTGTAAATTCATCTTATGATAAAATAATCATAAATAAGTACAAAACTATATTTTTAATCAATACTTTTTACAGACCATTGCGGAGTTCTAAATGAATAAATCGGAGGTAAGGAAAAATACCCTACCTTCTTTTTTCCCTTACTTAAGAGGAGTAAAATTAGACTTTTTCATTTTAAGTTGTTAATATTAAATTATCCCCAAGAAATGGTTACATACGCAAGGATTTACACCTTGCGAGTTTAATGTTTAGGGGGGGTAGTTATGTATGCAAACCGACTAGATAAAATACTAAATGCGGCTGACAAGTCTAACGACATTGAAAATTTTTTAGACTGTCTAATGGACTTACTAAAGAGCAGTCAACACCTTAAAGCTTCTGTTGAAATAACGGGGGCTTCTTTATTTTTTTGATTATTGCATTTGATGTTAATTACAATTACAATTAACTTATAATCCTAAACAAGGAGAAGGTGTTATAATGGAGAACACTAAAGAAATAAAAAAAGTAGTACTATATACTAGAGTTAGTACAGTTGAGCAGGTAGAAGGCTTCTCTCTGGAAGCTCAAAAAGTTGAAATTTTAAAGTATTGCAAGAATCACGGATATACTGTCGTAGGAGAATATGAAGATGCAGGTATTAGCGGGACAACAATCAATGAAAGAACACAATTTAAAAATATGCTTAAAGACATTGCCAAGAATCCTAATATTGATGCTGTTTTGGCTTGGAAATTATCACGTATATCTAGGAATATGCTTGATCTAGTTGAAATATTAAATTATCTTCAAGGGCTTGGGACTGGACTAATAACAACATCCGATAATATTAATACTTTTACAGCAAGTGGCAAAACTTTTTGCTACCTAGCTGGTATCTTCGCCGAGATGGAAAGGGACAATATTGTATCCCAAACCATAAATGGAATGAAGCAACGAGCACGTAGTGGATTAACAAATGGGGGACCTCCGCCATTTGGATATCAAAATGGAGAAAAAGGTAAACCAATAATAATCGACCCGAAAGCTGCAAATGTAATTAACACCATTTTTAATCTTTATACATATAAAGGATATGGATACTCTAAAATTGTTTCTGCACTAAACAGTGAGCCTGATAAATATCCCACCAAACAAGGTAAAGGATGGACTTATCAATCTGTTCAGCAAGTATTGGATAACCCTACTTATGCTGGTTACGTAAGATGGGGTCAGTTTACAAATTGGAATAAAAAGAGAAGAGAAGGCAAAACCGATGATTACATAATAGTAAAAGGTCAACATGTGCCAATAATAACAGAAGAATTATGGCAACTCACACAGGCAAGGCGTAAACAACAAAAAGAAAAATATACACAAGAAAAACTGGAAAATACGCATTATTTATTAAGCGGTCTTGCAAGATGCCCCGAATGTGGAGCTGCTATGGTATCACAAAGATCATGTCGTACCCGTAAAAGTGATGGAAAAAAAATTTGGTATCGTTATTATGGATGTAGTCAATGGGCTAACAAAAAGGCTATATGCCATCCAAATTTAGTCAAAGCTGAAGTACTAGAGAAGAGAGTAATAGGCCGAATAAATGATTTTGTTCAAAATCCACTATTACCAGAATTGCTTATTGAACGCATGGGTAAAGATATAGATATGCAAGAACTAGAAAATAAAATACAGAGTATTGATAAAAGGATTTTAAAGCTGAAAGCTGATGAGGATAAGTATTACAAATATTTAGTAGACGATGAAAAGTTAAAGATATTGAAGATGCATAAAATACTTGAGAATATATCAGAAATAAATGAAGAGATTGAACACCTAAATGAAGAAAAGGGGAAATTATCAACACAGCTTATCAATTCAAAAAGTTTGAACTTCGATCTTGGAACAATATCAGTCTTATTAAAAAATTTTAAAACAGTTTTTAATAATGCAGATTTTGAACAACAAAAATTACTCCTGCATTCAATCATCAAGGAAATAATGATTAAACCTTCAGAAGATATAAATGAAAGACTCGAAGAGTCTGTAACACTACGGTTTTCGGATTTAGATTTATTGAACTATGAAAAGGATATTGATTATCAGAAAACGTTTGAGGTCACTTGTGATAAGGTTCCCCTTTCATAATCCTAAACCCCCTATACACCTGCTCCAGCAGTATAAGTCTCATCACCTGATGTGGAAAGGTCATCTTGGAAAATGACAATTTGAAATCCGCTCTATTTAATACTTCCTGAGATAATCCAAGTGAACCTCCGATAATGAATGCACTATTACTATTCCCCGATACCCCCAAATCACCTAAAAGCATTGAAAATTCCTCGGAGGACAGCATCTTTCCTCTCAAATCCAATGCTATTACATATGTTCCATCCTTTATGTATCTTAATATTCCCTGGCCTTCTTTTATTTTAACCTGCTCTTCTTCTTTCTCAGAGAGAGTTTCAGGTGCTTTTTCATCTGGAACCTCTATTATATCTATGCTGCAGTATCTTGTAAGTCTTTTTTTATATTCATCTATTCCATCCTTAAGATACTTTTCCTTAAGCTTACCAACTGTAATTATACTTATATTCATAATTTCTCACCCCAAGACAGTTTGTCTCACTTTCTATCCTATAGAATGTCTGTACCTTAGCACAGACATCTATACAAGAAGGAGATTTTTATCTATTTAGAATATGACAATTTCTTCTTATTTCCCATCTTCAAGAACAAGCTTTACATCCCTTATGTTTCCATCCGAGCCTTTAACCTTTAGGTTCAAGTCCTTACCTGCTCCAAGGGAGTAGAACACTTCCTTAAGTTCAACCATTGTGTTAATATCAGATCCATTGCAGTTTAATATTAGATCTCCTGCTTTTAATCCAGCTTTTTCAGCAGGAGTATCCTTCAAAACCTTGGATACATATATTCCACTATTTATCTTGGAGTCAATAAATGAAGCTAGTTCTCTATCAAAGCCTACCGCCCCAAATATAGGTGTTTTGTATGCACCATCTTGTATTACATTTTGTATTATTGGTTTTGCAACGTTTATAGGTATTGCAAAACCCATTCCTTCTGCTGTTGTTACCTTAATAGTATTTATTCCAATTACTTCACCATTTCCATTTACAAGGGGTCCTCCACTGTTGCCAGGATTTATTGATGCATCTGTTTGTATAAGATTATCCATATAAACGCCATTTTCAATTTCAATGGTTCTGCTTAAAGCACTAACAATTCCTCCTGTTACAGATCTTTGAAACCTTAGTCCAAGTGGATTTCCAATTGCAATTGCGTCCTGCCCCACAGTTATTTTTTTAGAATCACCTAATGGTGCAACAGTTAGATTATCTGTGGTATCAATTTTAACAATTGCAAGATCAAGTGTTGGATCAGTCCAAATAGCCTTTCCGCTTACTGTTCTGCCATCTATAAGTGATATTATCATACTGCTTACATCACCACCTGCTACATGGTTGTTGGTTAATATATATCCCCTGGCATCGACGATAACTCCTGAACCAACTCCTTGAACCTTCTTACTTCTAAAGTAAGACTCTCTTTCTACTGTGGTAGTTGTAATTCCAACCACAGAAGCTGCAACCCTTTCTGCTGCTGTGGTTGCACTGCCTCCTCCTCCACTTGCGATTATCTGTTTCACCTGCCTGAATTCTTCTGTCTGTTGAATTTGCTGTTGCACCTGCTGCATTGGCAGGGTTGTGTTGTTAGGGATAATTTGGTCAAACCTACTAAACAATGACGCAGGTCCAAAGGATAAAAGTAAAAAGCCTCCCACAATTGCTCCTAATAATCCCGAGACAAAGTAGCCAAAAAATGAAGGTCTTTTTCGCTTGAAGTCATCAAGTTCCATTTTCGCCCTCCTATTTAATAATTTGCATCCTCCCCACCCTGTCTCTTAAAGCTATATCAATGTCAATATCCCGTCCATCCTTTATCCCATTCATTTCAAGGATAGATAGTACAGTTTTTACTGCAAGCTCCGGAAAGTTGTTGGTTTTACTAAGATGTCCAAGCATAATCTTTTTTATCCTGCTGTTGAGTACATCCATTATCATATTTCCACAGGATTCATTGGAAAGATGTCCTACCTCACTTAATATTCTAAGCTTTAGGGGATATGGATATGGTCCCACCTTAAGCATTTCAACATCATGATTGGATTCTAGCAGTATAAAATCAGAGTCCTTTATGTTATCTTTCACTGTTTCACTTGCATAACCTATATCTGTTGCAACAGATAACTTATTCCCGTCATGTATAAAGCTATATCCACATGGGCAAGCGGCATCATGGGGAATTTCAAATGGTACAACAGTAATATCCCCAATTTCAAATGGATTATACCTGTCAAATATCTTTATATTATCTTTTTGTATATCTCCAATAGACCTTATCATTGCCTCCCAAGTTTTAGTATTCGCATATATTGGAATATTAAACCTTCTAGACATGATCCCAGCAGATTTTATATGATCATCATGCTCATGGGTAATAACTATTCCATTTAACTCTGAAGGATTTAAGCCTGCAGCTTTCAAGCCTTCCTGTATCTTTTTTCCCGATAGTCCTGAATCAACTAAAACCTTTGTCCTTCCAGTTCCTACATAAAGACTGTTTCCACTACTGCCGCTGTATAATGAACAAAACTCCATCCCTATTCCCCTCTCATTAGTGCATTACATCAATTTATTTATATAAATCATTAATATCTATCATACTATTTTTATACTCATTAATTATACCATAAAGCATAAGCACAATATTACTAATTAAATCCTAAGATGGAGTTTTTCATGATATATATAAGTTGAATTAATGTTATTCAATGTATTATAATTTTAAATGAGAAGTGAAAGGATGTGATTATGTGTCAATATATGAAGAATCTTTAAAATTTCATGAGGAATTGAGAGGTAAAATAGAGGTTGTATCAAGAGTTGAGATTACTTCATCAAAGGATTTAAGTCTGGCATACACCCCTGGGGTTGCACAGCCATGTCTTGAGATACAAAGTGATCCTGACAAGGCATACATATATACCAGAAAGTGGAACACTATTGCAATAATTTCAGATGGAACTGCTGTTTTAGGCTTAGGTGATATAGGTCCATTAGCATCCCTTCCAGTTATGGAGGGCAAGGCAGTTCTTTTCAAAAGCTTTGCAGATGTAGATGCATTTCCAATAGTACTGGATACTAAAAATGTGGATGAAATTGTTGAAACTATTGTAAGAATAGCT
>JBEQBT010000224.1:0-5563 GCA_041639705.1 Clostridiaceae bacterium
GAACCCCTGTTACCACCGTGAAAGGGTGGTGTCTTAGACCGCTTGACCAAGGGGCCATATTAATTATGTCTGGGGTGTAAATATAGGTAAGATATTTTGCTATCACAAAACTCTTTGGAGGCGGCATCCAGATTTGAACTGGAGAATAGAGGTTTTGCAGACCTCTGCCTTACCACTTGGCTATGCCGCCATGTGGAGCGGGTGAAGGGAATCGAACCCTCGTGACCAGCTTGGAAGGCTGGAGCTCTACCATTGAGCTACACCCGCATAAATATACCTGCGGTGCAAACATAGGTAAGATATTTTGCTTTGCAAAAATCTTATATACCTGCGGTGCAAACATAGGTAAGATATTTTGCTTTGCAAAAATCTTATATACCTGCGGTGCAAATAAATGAAAGATATTTTGCTATGCAAAAATCTTTATTGGAGCGGAAGACGAGATTCGAACTCGCGACGTTCACCTTGGCAAGGTGACGCTCTACCACTGAGCCACTCCCGCATATATACCTGTGGTATAAATTAAGGTAAGATATTTTGCTATCGCAAAAATAATTATGCCTGTGGCACATATTAAGGTAAGATATTTTGCTACGCAAAAATAATTATGCCTGCGGCACATATTAAGGTAAGATATTTTGCTACGCAAAAATCTTAAATGGTGCCCAGAGCCGGAATCGAACCAGCGACACAGGGATTTTCAGTCCCTTGCTCTACCGACTGAGCTATCTGGGCATATTGTATGCCTAGGTTGTAAATAAATGTACCATATTTTTCTATTGAAAAAATGTTTGGTGCGCGCAGAGGGAACCGAACCTCCCACAATCTTGATGCTAGTCCTAAGTTTAGTCCGTCTGCAAATTCCGCCACGTCCTCATATTTAAATATATTATTTAATTAATGGTGAGCCACCGGGGAATCGAACCCCGGACACCATGATTAAAAGTCATGTGCTCTACCGACTGAGCTAGTGGCTCATGGCTGGCCTGGCAGGATTTGAACCTACGAATGCGGGAGTCAAAGTCCCGTGCCTTACCACTTGGCGACAGGCCAAGGTAAAATGCCTGCGGCGCAAATATAGGAAACATATTTTGCTACCGCAAAAATGTTAAATGGGGTGGATAATGGGATTCGAACCCATGGTCTCCAGAACCACAATCTGGCGCGCTAACCAACTACGCTATACCCACCATATAAATGTACTTACGGTGTAATTATAGGTAAGATATTTGCTTTGCAAAAATCAATTATACCTACGGTGTAGATATAGGTAAGATATTTTGCTTTGCAAAAATCAATTATACCTACGGTGTAAATATAGGTAAGATATTTTGCTTTGCAAAAATCTTTGGTGCGCCCTAAGGGATTTGAACCCCTGGCCCACGCCTTAGAAGGGCGTTGCTCTATCCAGCTGAGCTAAGGGCGCAAAATGTACCTGCTGTGCAAATAGATGAAAAATATTTTGCTTTGCAAAAATCAATTATACCTACGGTGTAAATATAGGTAAGATATTTTGCTATTGCAAAAATCAATTATACCTACGGTGTAAATATAGGTAAGATATTTTGCTATTGCAAAAATCTTAATTGGAGCGGGTGAAGGGAATCGAACCCTCGTGACCAGCTTGGAAGGCTGGAGCTCTACCATTGAGCTACACCCGCAAATCCATCAGTAATAACATTATATCACCTTTGAACATGTTGTCAATAAACATTTGGCTGTTAAAAAGTGGTCGGGGTGACAGGGATTGAACCTGCGACCTCATGGTCCCAAACCACGCGCGCTCCCATCTGCGCTACACCCCGAGATATCAAGATCTAAATCATCAGCAACACTATATAGTATACAGTATGTTATGTTAATCGTCAATAGAAAATTGATAGGTTTTTCTCCCTAAATATAGAAGAATAAGCCTATAACGAGTTCATTGTTTTCTGTAGGAAGCAATAATAATACATTTAAAACTATTGCCTAGTGAACTCGTCCAGCTTAAGCTGGACATTGAGACTTTGATGGGGGACTCTACCCCCACCAAAGTAGGCAATGGTACTCCCACTTATATAAGTGGGAGTCTTGAAAGTGGATAAATTCTTATAGCTTCTTTATATGCTTAGTATAGTGAACTCGTTCAGCTAAAGCTGAACATCGAGACTTCAGGTAGGGACTCTACCTCACCTGAAGCAAAAAGTGGAAACTCCACCTTATAGAAGGTGGAGTCTTAGAAATTGATGAAATTACATTCTATTATTCCATTAGCAATTATAAGAACCAAACCTCCAGGCTTATTATCCCTTGGAAGTGATGTACTTCCCGGATTTAAATAAATAACTCCATTATAATCCTCTCGCATTTGCATATGTGTATGACCATACAAAACCACATCTGCATTCACTTCTTGAGCTTTAAACTGAAGTCTATATAAATCATAGTATACATTATACTTATGTCCATGGGTTATAAATATTTTCTTGCCTTCTACATTTATTACCTTATCATAAATTGGTTCCCTTCCGTAATCATTGTTGCCTGTAACGTATTCTAGTCTCTTTTTATATTTATCATTTAGTTTAATAATATCCTTATAGCTATCACCAAGATGAATTATCATATCCAAATCTCCCATTAAAGACAATGTCTTATCAAGGGTATATAGATTTCCATGGGAATCGCTAACAACACCTATTCTCACCAGGACTTCCCCCTAAATTAGTAATGTATTTATCCTTTTCTCTATTTATTTACCATCCTTCTTTGTTTATCTATTTCATAAAGCATAATTGAGCTGGCACATGCAACGTTAAAGGATGTAATTTTACCATACATAGGTATCTTAACAAGTTCATCACAAATTGTTTTATAATTGTTACTCAATCCATAGGTTTCATTCCCTATTAATAGTAACATTGGGTTTGTTAAGTCCACTTCTTCAATTAAAACTTCTGCCTTTGAAGTTGATCCTATAACCTTAAAATTATTAAATTGATTTCTAATATCATCTATCCATGGCAAGAGTTCATTATGGGACTCCAGTCTAACAGTAGGAATAGCAAAAAATGTCCCCATACTTGCTCTTATTGTTTTAGGATCATATAAATCCACAGCATGGCCTGTTATAATTAACCCATCCACCCTTAAAGCTTCACAGGAGCGAATCAATGTTCCCAAGTTTCCATGACTTGAAGGCCTGTCAAATACAACAACAAGCATATCCGATCTTATATTGATGCGTGATAAATCGTTATCTGAAATCCTAGCCACAGCAACAATTTCTGAATAATCCTCATCCTTGTCACTAAGCTTATCCATAAGCTTTGTTGGAAGTTCAATATGTGTATCTGCATTAGAATTCTTTATCACTCTATTTGCCCATTCTGACAATGGCTTTTCATTGGAGTATATAAAGGAATTTATATGCCAATTATTTTCGATTGCATAATTTATTGACTTCACACCTTCTATAAAAAATTCTTTAAGTTTATTTCTTTTTTCTCTATTCCTCTTTAAAACCTCAATTAGCTGAAACTCACTATTTTCCGAATAAATACTTCTAACCTTAGGCATATTTTAGTTCTCCTTTAAATTCCTATTCACAATTATAATGTATCATATTCTTATTTGATGAATTTTATAGGAAGAATACATCGTAACAAAAATGAAATCTCATAATCTCATGTGGCTGGCACCTCTGGGCTGTCATTCTGAGCGCAGCGAAGAATCTTTCCCCGAGTTACCCATTAAGATTCTTCACTACGTTCAGAATGACAATTTGTAGGGGCGAACAGTGTTCGCCCGCCATTGCGCATCAACAATCAGAGAATAGTCTAACCTGTAGATACGTCGCGGGCGAATACTGTTCGCCCCTACATGTACCATGTTAACAAGCACCCTACAACATATTTTCACACAAATATGTATCTTTATCATTTATAACCGCTTACTCTCCCTGGAGTTTCCTCTTCAGATCTTCCAGCGCTCTTTTTCTATGACTTATACTATTTTTTTCCTCAGGTGTCAATTCTGCAAATGTTTTGTTTATCTCTGGGACTATGAACAAAGGATCATATCCAAATCCATTTGAACCTTTTTCTTCATATCCAATTCTTCCTTCTACATAGCCTTTTCCTTCAATTTTATTTCCATCTGGTGTTAGCATTACAATGGCACTTGCAAACCTTGCTCCTCTTTTTTCATCAGGTGTATCCTTCAATAGCTCTAATAGCCTATCATTGTTCTTTCTATCATTCCCGTGCTCTCCAGCGAATCTCGCTGAGTATACTCCTGGAGCTCCGTCTAGTGCATATACCTCCAAACCAGAATCATCTGCAAGGACAGCTTCATTTGCTAAATCAAAAATAGCCTTTGCCTTAATATATGAATTTTCTTCAAATGTACTCCCGTTTTCCTCTACGTCTATATCTATGCCAGCTTCCTTCAAAGAAAGGATACAATAGTTTATATCCTTTAATATGGTCTTTATCTCACTAATCTTATGAGCATTGTTGCTTGCAACAATTAGTCTATTTCCCTTCTTTGTCATTGGTACAATCCTCCACCTCTCCAATTCTAGAAGCTCCCTCTCCAAGACTTTGCTTTTGAATACTAATCAACTTATTTATACCTTCCTCAGCTATTACTAATAACTGGTTCATTTCATCCTTTGTAAATGGACCCTCTTCTCCTGTGCCTTGTATTTCAACATATTGATGAAGGTCTGTCATTATAACATTCATATCAACCTTTGCATTTGAATCCTCTTCATAGCATAGATCTAATAATATTTCTTCTCCTACAATACCAACACTTATTGCTGATACAAAATTTCTAATTGGATAGCAATTAAATCTATTAACTGAGTCTATACTATTAATTGCATCTACAAGGGCAACAAATGCACCTGTTATTGAAGCAGTTCTAGTTCCGCCATCCGCCTGTATAACATCACAGTCTATCCATATTGTTTTTTCCCCAAGTTTTTTCAGATCAACAATAGACCTTAATGCTCTTCCTATTAGTCTTTGTATCTCCGCTGTTCTGCCATCAACCTTCCCCCTGGAGGATTCCCTAGCTTTCCTAGTCTGGGTTGAACCTGGAAGCATTCCATACTCACAGGTTATCCACCCTTCCCCTGATCCCTTTAAAAATGGAGGAACCTTTTCATCAATTGTTGCAGTACATATTACCTTTGTCTCTCCACATTCTATTAATACAGAGCCCTGAGGGTGTTTTATATAATTTCTTGTTATTCTGATTTCCCTTGTTTCATTATTGCTTCTACCATCAATTCTTGTCATAACGTTACCTCCAAAATGTTTTATTTAATTAATTTTTACACTATATATCTCATCTGACTCTGGAGGATCTACCACAAATTCTATACCTCCAGCGCTTATCATTTTATTATCTTCTGTTATTTTTCCTACAATATTTGCACTTATACCATTTTTATTCAGCAGGTCACATAGTCCAATTCCGTTACTACATGCAATTATCATACACCCACTTGATATTAACCTATAAGGATTTATATTAAGAGCATTACAAATTTTTAATGTTTCTTCTTAGA
>JBEQBT010000225.1:0-5537 GCA_041639705.1 Clostridiaceae bacterium
CGACGCTCTTCCGATCTATCAAGGAGCCACTCAGAAGCAGGGCACACTAGCATCTTGGATGAAACATCCTCGATTACAGATTCATATACCTCTGAAATAAACCTATGGTTGCTGTTAAGCCTTGAAAACAATGGCCGATAGCTTATCCTCCTGTATGAGGATCTATGTTCAATTGCTGATTTTCGGGCATGATTTAATAGCTCCTCGTTATTTAAGAGTGCATCATCTGTACTAATGGGATTTTGATATTTGTATTTCAAATAATGAATTACTGAAAACAACAAAATAATTAAAACTATTAATAAAATGAATATTAAAAAATCAAATGTTGTTATCATGGAGTTTCAACCCCTTTTTCCACAATTAGCTTTTTCAATTTCTCAACAATTGAGACTGAAAGCTCATCTGCATATTCCTCAGAAAATCCTTCAGTATATATGTTGAATACAGAGCGCTCATTATCTGGAAGAATAAGGCTCCATCCTTTTTGGCTGCTTAGCTTTATACCATCAAAAAGCTCCAGGTTATCTGACTTATTCTCTTCAATCAGTCTTCTTATAATACTTCCCCTTTGTTCAAAATCACAATTTAGCTCCTGTGTTCTAATATGGATGGCAGGTATTTCAGCCGCAAGTTTATGAAGGGTAGTGGAGTTTTCTATTAGAAAATCAAGTACTTTTGCAAGAGCATATATTCCATCAAAGTATAATATATATTGGAGCTGTGAGGCATTATCCGACCTAGGCTGATTTAATACTGCATTTATTAATTCTGAAAATGGTGACTTTGCTCTTATAACCTCTTTATTGTATTTTTGTGCAAGTTTTTCTATATTAACAGTAGACATATGTGGTATTATCAGCTTTTCAGTGGAGTTTGATTTAAGCATAATAAGGGAAGCAAGTATTGGATACTTTTCTTTGTCTATTACCAATCCCATTTCATCAATCAATAAAATATTTTCCCCATTTTCACTTAGTATTACACCCATATCATAATTATTGACTTTAACAATATCACCAATATGTTTTGAATAATCCTCAATTGATTTATTTTCTAAAATTGAGTAATCACATGTAACACTGCAGCCCATATTATTAAGTAATGAAGCGGCAATATTAAGTGTAATTTCACTTGGGGAGGCAATAAGGATTCTGTATGAAGAATTTCTTATTTCAATCAAGTTTTTAATATGTGGCTCTATATTTTGCAAATAAAGCTCTGTAAAGTTTTCAATTCTTACAACCCTCCTTACCATATCAATGCCGCATCGCTCAAAATCCTCTCTAAAAAAAAGATTTTCCACCTTTTTTTCGGTTTTTCTGTCAATGTTTCCACCTGCTTCATTTATTAGCTCAATTCTAAGCCTTCCAGCTAACCTGCCCATGCTAACATGTAAACCACCTGATCCACTGTATAATTTAACACCAAATCTGTTCAAAGGAATTACCACATCACCAATGTCAATAACCTTCGACCCAGAGGAAAGTACTCCTGAAATTATGGATTCCTTTATCAGTCTTGATGGAGGATTATCATCAGAGCTTATTATTACAGGAGCAGCTTTATTTAATGAGGTTCCATAGGCTGCACCTAGAAGCGAAGCATATTCAGGAGTAATTTCAATATTAAATTCACCACATATACCCCTCTCTCCAAACAATACTCTTGACGCCTTTGTTCCCCAAATAAGATTTTTATTAATAATTGAACCTTCCTTTATCTTCTTATATGGCCACAGCTTTATGCCAGGCTTAAGGGTTACATTATCTGATAGAGTACACCCTGTACCTATAACTGAATCCTCGAAAAGGTTTATGCTGTTATGCAAATTAACCCCACTGCATAGAATAGTGCTTCTGCACTGATTATTCCTTCCAAGTGTAGACTTATTCCACAATATACTTCGTTTTAAGGATGTATTTTCACCAATTGTGCAGCCATTACCTATTACGGAATTGGAAATCACTGCTCCTGGTCTAATAATGCAGTTATCTCCTATGTATACAGGGGGGAGGATTTTTGCGCTTGAGGATATTATGGTATTTTTGCCAACAATAATATCCTTCTCCCTAACATAACCAGTGCCAATATTAACTTTCCCTAAAAGAATGTCAAGGTGTGTTTGCTTATATGAATTAAGGTCCCCAATATCACACCAATATTCCTCGGAGATATAACCGAACATAGGTACATTGTCCTTTAATAGCCTTGGAAATAGATCCTTGCTGAAGTCAAAATTCTCACCCTTTTTATAGTAGGATAGTACCTCAGGCTCAAGTATATATATGCCTGTGTTTATTGTGTCGCTGAAGACATCACCCCAGCTGGGTTTTTCTAAGAATTTATTTATCCTTCCATATTCATCTGTTATTACTATTCCATATTCAAGTGGTATGGGTTCCCTTTTTAAAACAAGTGTTGCCTTAGAGCCTCTTGATCTATGAAATTCGACTGCTTTGCTTAGATTAATGTCGGTCATTGCATCTCCACTTATTACTATAAATGTGCCATCCAGAAAATCCTCTGTATTAAGCACACTTCCTCCTGTACCAAGAGGAGAGGTTTCTATGTAATAATTAAGCTTCACACCAATATCCCTGCCATCCTCAAAGTAGTCTATAATTTCAGAGGGAAGGTACCACAGTGTGGCAGCTATATTTGTAATATCATATTTTCTAAGTAATCCTATAATATGTTCCATGACTGGCTTATTCAGAATTGGAACCATAGGCTTTGGTATTCCACAGGTTAGAGGCCTTAATCTTGAACCTTCTCCTCCTGCCATTATTACTGCCTTCATTTTGTCACCCCTTAATGCTTATTGTTGTGAAAAAGCTTATAATAAAAAGCACATACTTATTTTTCATTTAAAGGGGTGGGTTTATACTTAAGATACCTGCCATTTTGTGGGATGGCAATACTTCATAAATTCCAGAAATACAACAACAGCTTATTATTTTAGTGTTTAACTAAAATAATAAGCTGTTGTTGTAAAAAAATATTTATTTATCTCTAAAAGAAAACAATAAAGTTATATATTATAAACTACTCCTTTTGTTATTGTTATGAAAGTCTATTTCTATTACTTGTTATCCTGAACGTAGTGAAGGATATTAGAACTCAGATCCTTCGCTATGCTCAGGATGACATAGCTGCAGGAGTCACTTTCATAACAATGGCAGATACAATTCCTACTTGGCTTTCCTACTCAATGGACTTAAGCGATTCAACCATATTAACATTCCTTAACTTAAAGTACATAAAGAAGTTAACAAGTACTGAAAAGGCCATTGTAAGGACTATTGATAGAATATAGCTTATAAATTTAATTTCTTTACCAAACATCATTGTATCTATTTCCATTGTATTCATAACAAATCTATGGAGTAGGGTGCCTAACAATAGTCCTCCAAAGGTTCCTATAAAAGTCAGAATTATATTTTCCCTATAAACATAGGCTGATACTTCCTTCTCCCTGAAACCCAATACCTTAATGGTGGCAATTTCTCTTATTCTTTCGGTTATATTTATATTTGTCAGGTTGTAAAGTACCACAAATGCTAATGCCCCAGCTGAGATTATAAGTACAAATACTACATAATTCAAGCTTTTCATTGTATCATTGAAGCTTTTTTCTATACCCTTTGTGAACACAGCTCCTAGTACACCATCATTAGTTAACAGCTCCTCCTTAAAGGCTTTTTCATCAATGCTATCTGCATTTTCAACATTGAATACAGCTGAATTGTACACCGGAGTTCTATAGGTGATCTTATCAAAGTATTCAGGGGACATATAAATATAGTGTGACATATAGTTTTCAGCTATGGCTGCTACTTTGATTTCATAGGTTCTGTTTTCAGAATCTCTATATTCCAAGGTGTCACCAACTCCTATTTTTAAAAGAGTTGAAAGCTTCTCAGTAATAACTGCTCCATTTGAGGGCAATTCAATTTTCTTCTTTGAGACTCTTTCATGGAGGTCAAAAAAGTTTTTGAATTCTCCTAAATTTTCAGGTACTAACAAGTTTGTTTCATAGGTTCTTCCTGATTCCCTTACCAATGCATTAACTGTCTCATTCAAGGTTCTCATATAGGATTTTACATCCTTTTGATTACCAAGAATTTTTTTAATATCTCTTTCGGATTCTGGTTTTGCTGTGTCTACCATCACCTGCCCATCATAGATGAATATTTCCTCAAACTGTTTGTTCATTATGGCATTAATGGAGTCCTTTAATCCAAACCCAGTTACTAAAAGAGCAGTACAACCTGCAATGCCAATAACTGTCATGAGTAATCTTTTCTTATATCTGAATATGTTTCTGGCAGTTACCTTATGAGAAAATGAAAGTCTCTTCCATAATGGAGTGATTCTTTCTAAAAATATTCTCTTACCAGGAGTAGGAGCCTTTGGCTGAATTAGTACTGCCGGTGTGGCACGAAGCTCCTGTAATGTTGCAAATAGTGATGCAGAAACAGTAGTTGCAACTGCAATCAACAAGGAGATTAACGTATAATTTAAATGGAAAGGCGTTAATCTGACCGGTATTCTGTACATTATTGCATAGGCATTCAGAATAACACCTGGGAATAATTTAAAACCAATACTCAAGCCTGCAATGGCTCCAAGGAGGCTGGCTAGCAGTGAATAAATTAGGTACTTTAATGATATTGTAAATGTACTGTAACCTAATGCTTTTAGGATACCTATCTGTGACCTTTCCTCCTCAATCATTCTGGTCATAGTTGTTAAACATACCAATGCAGCAACTAAAAAGAAGAAAAGTGGGAATACCTTTGCCACAGCACCAATCCTTTTAGCATCATCACCATAACCAGAATAACCAGGGTTTGATTCTCTGGTCATTACAAACCACTTGTCGGGAATTTCTATAAGCTGTCTTTCCGCATCCTTTATATCACTTTCAGCGTCTTTTATTTTTTGCAATGCATCTGTCTTTTCTTTTTCAAAGGTTGCTCTTCCTTTAGAAAGCTCAATTCTTGCATCAGCCAGCTCCTGACGTCCCTTCTCCAAGGATTTTTTTAAATCCTCTTCACCCTTGACTATAGCAGCTTCACCTTCAATTATCTTCTTTTCATTTTCATTAAGTAAAGCTTTTCCTTTATCAAGCTCTGTTTTACCATTATCAATAAGGACTTTAGAATCATTAAGCTTTATATTACCTTCATTGTAAGCAGTTAATCCTGTTTCATATTTCACTTTGTTTTCTTCAAGTAGTTTGACGCCAGCCTCATATTGAGCCAACATCACATTGTAGTTAGGATTTGTATCAGGACTAGTAGCATCAAGCAGAGCCTTTACCTTTGCAAGCTCCGACCCACTTTGATCTATCTGGTTCTTTGCTATATCAAGCTGAGCTTTTGTTTTATCAAGTTCATCACTGGAAGCTTTATATTTATTATATCCCTCAAGCCATGTAGAATAATTTTCTTTATACAAAGCCTTACCAGTATCAAGTTTCTTCCTGGCTTCTACCAGCTGATCCCTTTGAATAGATCGGAAGAGCACAC
>JBEQBT010000226.1:0-5536 GCA_041639705.1 Clostridiaceae bacterium
TTCAGGAAAGTAATTTGAATTATAGATAGCTGCCAGGGAAGAGAAAATAATTGTCTTATCTGGTAGCTGCTGTTTTTTCTATTGACAACATATGGGTTACGGGTGTAAACTCTAATTAAGGTTACAAACGTAACCTAATAGGAGGAATACATATGGACACATTGGTTTCAAAGATAACAGACTCTGAGGTGGAGGTAATGCGTGTATTATGGGAAGCAGGGGAGCCTCTTCCTGTTGCAGGTATAAGAAAAAAGCTGGAACAATCAAGTAGATGGGAAAGCTCTACTATAAAAACCTTGCTTCGCAGGCTATGTGAAAAGGGAGTGGTTGAGGCTGTTAAGAAAGAAGTTTTCTATTACAGTCCAAGGGTTAGCGAGAAGGAATATAATGATTATACTACTAAGGTCTTGATCGATCGTCTGTATTCTGGTAGTGCTAAAAATCTTGTAGCTTCTCTAATTGGCAATAATAAGTTAGAGCGTGCTGATATTGAAGAACTGCGTAATATGTTTAAGGTGGGTAAAAGAGATGAATGAGAAAATAAAGCTTATACTATCCCTTTCCATATCGGGCAGTATTCTTGCAGGGATTATATTAGCATTAAAGCCACTTATTAAGCATAAGCTATCAAAGTCTATTCAATACTATATTTGGCTTGTGGTACTATTAAGGCTAGTGATACCATTTTCATTTGAAACAAGCATTATGAATAAAATGTTTTATAGTAATAGCATTACAACTGTGGAGAATACCCAGGGAAATATTAATACTACCACACCAGTTGTGGAAAATGTGAGTATACCTACAAATGGTCAAGAAATTACTAATGGAGATAATGCAGTTCAGTCTGTCACAACAGCAAAAAGCATAGATTTTAAGACTCTATTAAAAAACAATATTCTGTTCATTTGGATGTTTGGAGTATTAATTGCATTAACATCAAACCTTTGGGGATACATCAGGTATATGAAATACTTAAAAATTGAAAACAAGCCTCCTAGGGAAGAAGAAAATGAATTGCTTAAGGAATTGTTAATAGAGAGGCCAAGGGTCACCCTTGTTAGAAATAAATTCGCAGCAACACCAATGCTAATTGGTATTTTAGCGCCTACTATTGTAATACCAGATATTGATTTTACCCAAAAGCAGTTGAAGAATATTTTACTTCATGAGATAACACATTTACTTCGTTTTGATATTGGTGTAAAATGGCTGACCGTTATTGCAGCATCCCTCCATTGGTTTAATCCTTTTATGTATTTTATTAAAAGAGAAATTAGCCATGCATGTGAATTGTCCTGTGATGAAGGGGTAGTTAAGAACTTAAATGATGAGGATAAGCAGGATTATGGAGATACACTAATATCCATTGCCGCAGAGCATAAGTATACAATAGGTATATTATCAACAACCATGTGTGAAGAAAAAAAGACTCTTAAGGAAAGATTAATATCGATTATGAACCACAGTAAAAAATCAAGGCTTATAACAATAATTTCTACCATATTACTTACAGTAGTTATATTCAGTGCTGTGGTACTTGGAGCTGGAATTGGTAATAGAAGACCACCTAACATATACATAAGTACAGAATTCCAAAAAACAAAGGATGCAGTGATGGGTGGATATAGCTGGAGAAGTGGATGGGAATATATACTTGCTGATGCAGATCATCCAAAGAATTTTGAGTATAAAAGTGAAAATATAGTTTCTTTATCAGCTAAGGATCAAATTATTATAGGTTCCCAGAAAATTAGGACAGATAAAAAATACAGCTTTACACTAAATAATATAGAGGTATATAAAGCTGGAGAACTCATTGAGTTTGAAACAATTGAACCTACATTTATAAATGGCAGCCTTTATTTGCAGGCACCAACAGAACCAGGGGAATATATTTATTCCATACTGTTAGATTTCAAGAATAGAGGAACTGTTAATTATGGATTTATGGTAAGAGTTGATATGGTAACATATGATTTAACTGAAATTGAGAAATATAAAACTCCTTATATAGGGGATAACAGCAAGGTACTTGCTATTGTTGGCCTGCTCCCTGCACCACATAACTATTTTAAACAACAATATATCTCTATGGAAACAAGCACTGAGCCTTATAAGCTTAATGTGTATTATGAAGGAATTTCAGACGTTGGGGATAGTGGTGTATGGCCTAGTGAAGTTTCTAAAACTGTAGTTCTTAATAACCTGCGAAAAAATGCATTGGTTCTCTACACCATGATAGATAACCTTGAGGACGTAACCTTTGCATTTCGTGACACTCCCTCAAATGGTGCCCTAGATACTTCGAAATATAGGACTCAATTTACGTTCTCCAGAGAAAGCATAGAGTATGAATATGGTGATCTTGAGAAGCTTTCATCTGATATGGAATTACTAGGTGCTGCAATAAATGGTAAAAAGCCAGTTTCCATTGAAGGAATTTTGATAAACAAATAGAATTTAGCTATAATTATCTTTATATATACCACAACAATACAGAAACTAATTTTCAAATTGCAATATATAAATTAGAAATGAGGGATATTATTATGATACTTTCGGGCAAAGAGATTAAGAATAAACTTGGCAATGAAATTGTAATTGAACCATTTGAGGATAAGCAACTTAACCCTAACAGCTATAATTTAAGGCTGCATAATGAGCTACTGGTGTATGAGGATGACATTTTAGATATGAAAAAGGAACATAAAACAAAGAAGATAATCATACCAGAGGAAGGACTGCTGCTTGAAACAGGTAAACTATACCTTGGAAGAACCCTTGAGTATACAAAGACAGATAAATATGTACCAATGCTTGAAGGAAGATCTTCCATCGGAAGGCTGGGATTATTTATCCACGTTACAGCTGGATTTGGAGATGTAGGATTTAGCGGCTATTGGACACTTGAAATATTCTGTGTTCAACCAATTAGAATATACCCAGGAGTGGAGATCTGCCAGATATATTATCACAGTATTGAAGGGGAATATGACAAGTACTTAAGCGGAAAGTATCAGAACAACACCGGGGTTCAGCCCAGCCTGTTATTTAAGGATTTCCAAAGGAAGTAAGTGGCTATTGCATATAAAATTTCATTAATTAATATAATTAAAATGGAAGTGTGGTGAATCAAGTATGTGGAGTGTTATATTAACAGGATTATTTTTATTTGTGGTTATTTATTTATCTGTGAGGCTGGCTATAAGTCCTTTAGTAAATAATCAAGAGGATGGTGCAGATATAAAAGATGATATGAGCCTTGTGGATTTAAGGGATATGAATGTAATAACAAACACAGAGCTTGAAGATATAATGAGGTTGTATCAATCAAAGGTGATGAATGATAGAGAAAAGGAGCGTTATAATAAATATTCAAAGGTGCTGACTGATTTAAAGGATATTGAATATTTTAATGAAGAAGTACTTAATGAGAAACTGGACATTCTAAAAAGTGCTATGGTGAATAAATGATTTATGGAAGATGAACCAAGGGTGACAGGCACCCTTGGTTCATTCAATGTTTTCTATAAAATCAAGTATCTTACCTACATGGTAGTTGTAAACTATGACTATTTCTTTGAACTGAATATTTGAAGGCTCTATATTACAATTCAACAGTTTATTTGCTCTTTCATAGTTTTCTTTGGTAAGGGGTAGATCCTTATCAATTTTATCAATGATTTTTAAATGATCTAAAATATTATTTAACTGATCAAGTACCTTCTTTACATTGCTATTATCAAATGAGCTACTTTTCTTACCCTTGAATTCGTCCCTGTAATTATTAAATTCCTTTTCCAAAGAGTTGATTTTTTTATTTAAATCCTCAATATTTATTTTTTCACCTAAGCATAGCTTTGCTTTCAATTTTTCCAATAGCATAGAAGTAAGGGCTTTGGAGTGCTCAGATATTTTATCTATTTTAATTGGTGGAGAAATAAAATAGTTTATCAGAACTGCTAGGCTTATTCCAATTAATGTTTCAACAATTCTATTAAAACTATAGCTCCATGGACTTTTACCATTTAAATTGATCATAACTGCTAAAAAAACTACTCCAGCTATTGAAATGGAGCTGTTCCAATCCAGCCAGTTACTTATTGATATAATGATAATAATACCAATTCCAATTAAAAGAGGATTGCCTGGGCCAATAAGTGCAAATATAAGTCCAATTATTGCACCAAGAAGGGTGCCAAGCATTCTATTCTTGCCAGTCATAAATGAATCCACAACTGAACTTTGCATAGAAATAATTGCGGCAATTGCAGCATAAAAAGAAGAACCCAAATTAAGTACTTGAAATATAACAACACATAAAAATACAGCTAATGCGGTTTTAACATTTCTCATGCCTATTTTCATATTATCACCCTATGTATCTAAAATTTAAGTAGATTTTATTAAAAGCCTTCGTGCCAGACTCGTTACAAATAAAATGAATTTTTTGAACGAGCCTGGCACCTTTTTATCTATCCACTTTCAAGACTCCCACTTCTATAAGTGGGAGAACCATTGCCTACTTTGGTGGGGGTAGAGTCCCCCACCAAAGTCTCGATGTGCAGCTTTGGCTGGACGAGTTCACTTTGCCAGCTTATATATATTTATAATATCTTTTTTGTGTAAAACAACGAATTGTCCCCAGGCAATTCTATCTGAGTCGGTACATTTGTCAGCCATTTCTTCAAATTTGTCATCCATTATATCTGCATCACTTAATGTTACGGGAAGCCCTAATTTCTTAAAGAATTCAGTCATCCTTCTAATGCCCTCTAGTGCAATAGCTTCAGGAGACTCAAATGGCATGTCAACATCCCAAACCCTTACTGCAAACTGTATAAACCTGCTTACGTTGTGTTTATATACATATTTCATCCATGCAGGGAAAATAATTGAGAGACCCGCTCCATGGGCAATATCATACATTCCACTTAGCTCATGCTCAATTTTGTGGGATGCCCAGTCTCCTATTCTGCCTGTGCTTAATAAATTGTTATGAGCAATTGTACCAGCCCACATTATTTCTGCTCTAGCAGCATAGTTATCAGGTTGAGCTAGTGCAACCTCTGTATTGTTTATTATAGTCTTTAAGGCTGCTTCACAGAGTCTGTCAGTTAAATCTACATGGTCAACATTTGTAAAATATCTCTCCATAACATGTGCCATAATATCAGCAGCACCACATGCAGTTTGGTACGGGGGCAGAGTATATGTAAGTTCGGGATTGAGAATTGAAAATACAGGTCTTATTAGGTCTGAATTAATACCTTTTTTATACCAACCATCCTCATTTGTAATTACAGAGCTGTTGCTTGCTTCACTGCCTGTGGCAGGTATGGTTAAAATAACACCAATAGGAAGAGCCTCTGTAACCGTTGACTTACCGGCATAAAAGTCCCAAACCTCACCATTATATGGAACTCCAACAGCTATTGCCTTAGCAGTATCAATGGCACTGCCACCTCCAACTACCAGTATAAAATTAATATTATTATTCTTACAAAGCTTAATGCCCTCATGAACAAGGCTT
>JBEQBT010000227.1:0-5495 GCA_041639705.1 Clostridiaceae bacterium
AGCCTAATGTAAGCAAAATGGCAATTGCAGCCCTATATGCTCCTACAGCTGGGATAACATCACCCTATGAGCTTTGCATAGCATTAGCTGAAAATGCCAATCAAAATGGAGTAGAATTTAAACTTTCAACTAAAGTTTCAATGATATATAAAGAGAAGGATGGGTTTGTCATTGAGAGTAACAATGGGACAGTTTATGCAAAATATCTAGTAAATGCAGCAGGACTTTTTTCAGATGATATTAATAGAATGCTTGGAGGATTTGAATTTAATATAATTCCAAGAAGAGGGGAATACTGCCTAATTGACAAAAGTCAGGGAGCCCTTGTAAATAGTGTGATTTTCCAGGCTCCAACTAAAAAGGGAAAGGGAATACTTGTAGCCCCGACAACCCATGGAAATTTGTTAATAGGACCTAATGCAGTTGAGATTTCTGATAAAGAAAACATCGAGACAACAGAAGATGGGATTGAGGAAATAATTAATGGCGCAAAAAAGAGCGTAAATAATATTAATACTAGAGAAATAATAACCTCCTTTACAGGTGTTAGAGCAACTCCTCAGGGCAAGGATTTTGTAATAAATGTGCCAGTAAAGGGAGCAGTAAACGCAGCTGGTATTGAGTCACCTGGATTAACATCTGCACCGGCAATTGCTCATATGGTGTTGGATTTGCTGAGAAACGAAGGGTTAAGTCTTGTTGAAAAAACTGAGTTTATTTTTAAGAGGATAAGGACAAAACCCTTTATTGAGATGAATGATGATGAAAAGAGGGATGCACTTAAGAAAAATCCTCTTTATGGAAAGGTTATTTGCAGATGTGAATATGTTACTGAAGGGGATATTATAAATGCTGCTAGTGGTCCACTGGGTGCAAGAACTGTTGATGGTATAAAGAGAAGGCTAAGAGCAGGAATGGGTAGATGCCAGGGAGGCTTTTGTATGCCAAGGGTTATTGAAATCCTAGCAAGAGAGTTGAATATAAGCCCTGATGAAGTGGTGAAGGGTGATGAAGGAAGCTATATACTTACGGGAAAGACCAAGTAAGGAGGGATAATATGGATAGGGAACTTGTAATAATTGGTGGAGGACCTGCAGGTCTTGCAGCAGCAATAGAAGCTAGAAAAAATGGGATAATTGATATAATGGTTCTCGAGAGGGATAAACATTTAGGTGGAATACTCCAGCAGTGTATACACAATGGTTTTGGACTCCATGTGTTTGGTGAACAGCTCACGGGACCTGAATATGCGATAAGATTTATTGAAGAATTGAAAAGTTTAAATATAGAATATCACAATGACACAATGGTACTGGATGTAACCAGTGATAGGAATATTACAGCAGTTAACCCAAGTGAAGGGCTTATGAATATAAATGCAAAGGCTATCATTTTGGCTATGGGATGTAGAGAAAGAACAAGGGGAGCTCTAAATATCCCTGGAACCAGACCTTCAGGAGTTTTTACAGCAGGTGCTGCTCAAAGATTTATTAATATTGAAGGATATATGGTAGGGAAAAAGGTAGTAATACTTGGCTCTGGAGATATTGGACTTATAATGGCAAGAAGAATGACACTTGAGGGAGCAGAGGTTAAGGGAGTTTTTGAATTAATGCCATACTCAACAGGACTAAAAAGGAATATTGTTCAGTGTCTTGATGATTTCAATATACCTTTGAAATTTAATCATACTGTTGTAAGGATACATGGAAGAGAGAGACTTGAAGGAGTAACAATTGCACAGGTAGACGAAAATAGAAAGCCAATAAGAGACACTGAAGAGTATATTGAGTGTGATACAATGCTTCTCTCAGTTGGTTTAATTCCGGAAAATGAACTGTCACGTGGGGCAAGTATAAATATTGATAGGATTACATCTGGACCAATTGTTGATGAATCCATGCAGACATCAGGGACCGGGGTGTTTGCATGTGGCAATGTAGTACATGTTCATGATCTTGTAGATTTCGTTACCCAGGAGAGCAGACTTGCAGGCTATGGGGCATCAAAATATATTAAAAATGAGCTTGATAAATCAAATAAAGTCATTAACACTAAAACTGGAAAAGGAATAAGATATGTGGTTCCGCAAAACATCAATGCAAAAAATGTAGGGGACTCAGTTAATTTTTTCATGCGTGTTGATAATGTTTATAATAATGTTTATTTAAAGATAAGCTCAGGGGATAGAATTATTAACAAAATTAGAAAAAATATAGTAACACCTGGGGAAATGGAGAACATAAAAATAAAAAAGGATGTGCTCAGTGAAATTGGAGCAGGTGAATTGAAATTTGAGCTTGAGGGGGTATAGTATGGAAGTGAAAAAGATGACCTGTATAAACTGTCCATTAGGCTGCAGTCTTGAGGTAAGTATAATGGGTGAAGATATACAGGTGAGTGGGAACAAATGCAAAAGAGGGTATGAATATGGAATAAATGAAATAAAGGATCCCAGGAGAATTATTACTTCCACAATAAAGATTTTAGATGGTGATAGACCACTTGTTTCTGTTAAAACAGATAGGGAAATACCTAAAAAGCTTATATTTGAGGCCATGAATATAATTAATCAAAGCAATGCTATTGCACCTGTTAAAATAGGTGATATACTGATTAAAAATATACTTGAGACAGGGGCAAATATTGTTGCAACCTCAAGTGTTAAAAATATAAATTAAAAAACAGCTCATTAAATTGGTAATATGAACCAATTTAATGAGCTGTTTTTAATATTCTATTGACTACTTAGGTTATATTATAGGAAGAATGCGTAACAAATTAAAAATAAAACTATGATAAAACTGATGTGATATAGTTGGTACCCGGGTTGAACTGATGTGATATTCTTGCACCCTGGTTGTACTGTAGTGGTCGATGCCCACATCGACAGGGCATCAACAGTGTAATGGATACCAGCATCAACTATGGAAATTCCATGCACCGCAAATGCCCCAAGCCGATGTGGGCATCGGCCACTACAGTACTTAGGAATACCTACGACGTATTACCACACAAATGTCTATATTGATTATATAAAAAAGATATATTTTTGATATAATCAATATAGAATCTAGAATAAAAATATTATGAATTTTTTTGAAATATAATATATTGAAGAATTTAAACAGATATGTAGAACAATTAAGCTTGGGGGGAAAAATGAATGGAATCAATAATTATATTAACAATAATACTACTGATTGCGGTATTAGGAAAGGCTAATTCTGTTGCTATTGCTGCTTGTGCACTGATCATGATTAAGCTAGTAAAGGTTGATAAATTCTTGTTTCCCGTAATTGAGAAATCAGGACTATTCTGGGGGATAGTATTGCTTACTGCTTCTATATTAATACCAATTGCAAGGGGAGACATAACATATCAGAATATTACCAAGTCGGTAATATCATGGATGGGTATAGCTGCACTGATAATTTCTCTTATAACAACATATCTGAGTGGTTTAGGACTAAGGTTTCTTACCATAGAAAATCATGGAAATATAATGCCTGCTTTGATACTTGGAGCTGTTATCGCTGCTGGCTTTTTAGGCGGAGTACCTGTAGGCCCCTTAATAACATCAGGAATACTTGCTGCTTTTGTTAAAATATTTTCTAAAAGGTAATATAATAGTGCAAAAAATCAAAGATCCCGGGTGGGTAACCCGGGATAAAATGGGTAATGGGTTGGGGTTTTTTATTGCTGCAAAATTATTATAGCATGAGTTTTTGCGAAAATGTATTAAGAATTTGTAAATAAATAAAGAAATATGTCGAATTGAAATGTAAATTTATAAAATTTATAGTATAAATTAAATTCAAATAATATATCAGAGGGAAAAAACTGCTGAACATAATAGAAATAATGCGTCACAAATTAAAAATAAAACTATGTAAAGCAGATGTGATATGGTTGGTACCCTGGTTGAACTGATGTGATATTCTTGCATCCTGGTTGTACTGTAGTGGTCGATGCCCACATCGACAGGGCATCAACGGTGTAGGCGATACCAACATCAATTGTGGAAATCCCGTGTGCCGTAAAAACCCAAGCCGATGTGGGCATCGGCCACTACAGTGTACTGTTATATTCAATATAAGGGAACAGTGTTCAACCTTACCCAGAAGTTACGACGCATTACCACACAAATGTATAAAATACCTACAATGTTTCAATTTGCAAAGTTGAGTGTATAATATAAAATAAGATAAGATGAAAATAATAGTATACATGAGGAGAGATGGCAATGGATAGGATTATAACTCTTGGAATAGAAAGTAGCTGTGATGAGACATCTGCAGCGGTGCTTTTGAATGGCAGAGAAATTTTGTCGAATATAATATTTTCACAAATAGATATACATAAAAAATTTGGAGGAGTAGTACCTGAGGTAGCCTCAAGGAAACATGTTGAAGTTATAAGCAGTGTTATAAAGGAGGCTGTGGATGAGGCTGGTATAAAATATAGTGATGTGGATGTAATAGCCTCCACATATGGACCCGGGCTGGTTGGAGCACTATTAGTAGGGTTGTCTGCCGCAAAGGGATTAGCAATGAGTCTAAATAAACCATTTGTTGGGGTAAATCATATAGAAGGTCATATTTGTGCAAATTACATAGCTCATAAGGATTTGGAACCTCCCTTTACATGTCTTGTTGTTTCAGGAGGGCATACTCATCTTATTTATGTTAAGGGGTATGGGGAGTATGAAATACTCGGAAGAACAAGGGATGATGCAGCAGGTGAAGCATATGACAAAATCGCAAGGGCTATTGCTTTGGGATATCCTGGAGGGCCTAAAATAGATATGCTTGCAAAGGAAGGCAATAAAAACGCCATTAATTTTCCAAGGGCATACTTGGAAGAAAGTACTTTTGATTTTTCCTTTAGTGGATTAAAGTCTTCAGTACTAAACTATTTAAACAAAATGAAAATGCAGGGTGCTGAAATCAATAGGGCAGATGTAGCTGCAAGCTTTCAACAGTCCGTGGTTGAGGTACTTTCAAATAAAGCTGTAAAAGCAGCTAAACATAATAAAACTAATACATTATGTTTAGCAGGAGGAGTTGCTGCAAATTCTGCACTAAGGGCTGAGCTTGGGATATTATGCAGCAGGGAGGAAATTAATTTCTTATATCCTCCAACAGTTTTATGCACTGATAATGGAGCAATGATAGCATGTGCAGGATATTATGAATATATAAATGGAAGAGTATCCAAGCTTTCGTTAAATGCTATGCCAGGATTAAAGATAGGTCAGAGATTATATAAATAGTTATTATAGGCTATAAACAGCCCTGTGGATAGTTAGTGTATTGTTAATAAGTATTTGTGGATATTGTGGAATACAACCTAAAAACTAGTGGAAATATAACAATTGGTTGTGGATAACCCTGTGGATACTGTGGATATTTACATAATAATTTTAAAATATATGTAAATTACAATGACTTTTTTAACTAAAATAAAGGTGCCAGTCATGTCACAAGTGATAT
>JBEQBT010000228.1:0-5489 GCA_041639705.1 Clostridiaceae bacterium
GGCAGCTTGATTATGATACTCTTTTTTCATAACTATTTGCATAACTATTTTTATTAACTTGCAAAAATAATTTATTAAAATCACTTGACTTTGCTTAGCTGGTCTACATGTGCCCATATTTATACCCATGGTACCACTCACCTTACGACCCATAACCACACATATGTAATAAGTCATATGGCTGCCACTTACGACGTAAAAAAACTCACATCAGTTGATGTGAGTTAAACTTCAAATAGTATAGTGGAGGCGGCATCCAGATTTGAACTGGAGAATAAAGATTTTGCAGACCTTTGCCTTACCACTTGGCTATGCCGCCAAATAAATTATGTCTGTGGCACAAATATAGGTAACATATTTTGCTGTCGCAAAAATAACTATGCCTGCGGCACAAATATAGGTAACATATTTTGCTGTCGCAAAAATGTTAAATTGGAGCGGAAGACGAGATTCGAACTCGCGACGTTCACCTTGGCAAGGTGACGCTCTACCACTGAGCCACTCCCGCAAATATACCTGTGATACATATTAAGGTAAGATATTTTGCTATGCAAAAATAATTATGCCTGTGGCACAAATTAAGGTAAGATATTTTGCTATGCAAAAATAATTATGCCTGTGGCACAAATTAAGGTAAGATATTTTGCTATGCAAAAATCTTAAATGGTGCCCAGAGCCGGAATCGAACCAGCGACACAGGGATTTTCAGTCCCTTGCTCTACCGACTGAGCTATCTGGGCATATTGGCGACCAAGAAGGGGCTTGAACCCTCGACCTCCGGCGTGACAGGCCGGCACTCTAACCAACTGAGCTACTTGGCCGCGTACATATGCCTAGGTTGTAAGCATATGTAAGATATTTTGCTATCGCAAAAATCTTTGGTGGGCACAACAGGGCTCGAACCTGTGACCCTCTGCTTGTAAGGCAGATGCTCTCCCAGCTGAGCTATGCGCCCATACGCATTTTTCAATTGTGTAACGATATTAATTTTAACATCCTTAACACCATTTGTCAACAGCTTTTTTCTTCTATTCTGTGGTCGGGATAACCACATTTCGTTGACTGACATGTATTATAATATCGTGTTTTTGCAATTATGTCAACACCATTTGAAGAAATTTTATAGATATTTTTTCTTCAACAATAAAACATGATACATATTCCTCAGCATATAGTGGTTCCCCCTGTTTTAAGACACCCATCACATTTGTGTGGTAATCCGTCGTGGTTGCTAACAGTGTTCACCTCTACATTGAGAATAACGTGCACTGTAGTGGCCGATGCCCACATCGGCATGTTATTTTCGGCATATGGGATTCCCACAATTGATGTAGGTATCGCCTACCACGTTAATGACCTGTCGATGTGGGCATCGACCACTAGGGTTCAACCAGTAACAGCCACATCAAACCAGTTCAACCCGGATACCGACAACATAACATCAGTTCTATAATCTTTCCGTTTTTAATTTGCGACGCATTCTTCCTATTATATGCCACATAAAAAGTGGAGCAAATGCTCCACTTTTATTTTATCAATGCTTCTATATCCGATTTTGTAAAGTTATACTTGGTATTGCAGAAATGGCATTGGATTTCTATGTTTTCTTCTTCTTTTATATTTTCAAGCTCTTCCCTGCCCATTGAAATCAGTGCTCTCTCTACTCTTTCCCTGGAACAGTCGCAAACATAGTCTACTTCTATTTTTTCATTTATTTTTAAATCCATGTCATTAAATAATATGTTTAGAATTTCCTCACCAGACTTTCCCTCTCCAATAAGAGTTGAAAGTGGTGGAATCTCCTCTAATCTATAGGTTATAAGATCTGCTAACAGAGAATCTGCTCCAGGCATCATTTGAATAATCAATCCTCCAGCTGATTTGATTGTTACATCTGTATCTACCTGCACTCCTACAACTACCGCGGATGGTGTCTGTTCAGATACTGTAAAATAATAAGCAATATCATCGCCTATTTCCCCAGTACGTATTGGTACCTGACTTGAATAGGGTTCCTTTAGCCCTAGGTCCTTTATTACATTTAATGTACCAGCTTTTCCAATTGCCCCACCTACATCAAGTTTTCCCTTACTATTAAGCGGTGGATCTACATATGGATTAGAAATATATCCCTTTACATTCCCATTTGAATTAGCAACTACAACTAAACTTCCTGCTTCACCTCCACCTTTCATAGATAGTGTCAGTGTATCCTTTTCGCTCTTTAGCATTATACCCATTATAGACCCTACAGTAATAAATCTTCCTAATGCAGCACTTGCAGTTGGGCTTAGATTGTGTGTTGCCCTTGCCTTTTCAACCATTTCAGTGGTAATGGCTGCAAAAATTCTAACTTCTCCATTCTTTGCTGTTGCTCTTAAAATATAATTCATATTTTCCTCCTATTTTTCAGCCATAAATGTTGCTCTTATACTTTCATCATTTAGAGTGTTAAATGAATAGTCCTCGAATACTTCAACCCTTTTAAAACCCGTTTTATACAGCAGTTCAATTAAGGCTTCAACACTATATGCCCTTTGTATATGTGTTTCATCAATTCTTTTATATAGCCTTCCCTCGGTAACAAAAAAAGTAATATACATTTCCAGTATATCTTTTTCATAATAATTATCCCAAATATAACATAGCTTTTCATCATTCATAGTAAAAGTATTTCCACCAATTATATCCCTCAACTTATGCTGAGTGCTTATATCGAATATAAAGACACCATCATTATTAAGGTGTTTAAAAACTCTATTGAAGCTGTTAGCTAAGCTTTCCTCCTCAATAATATAATTATATCCATCGCAGAACGAAAAAACTAAATCAAATTTCCTGTTTAAATCAAATTCTGCCATGTCCTGATTTAGAAAATTGATTTTGAATCTTTTCTCAAATGCCTTTTCCTGTGCTAGTGTCAACATATCATCTGAAATATCAAGAGCAGTTATCTCCATACCCTTCTCTTTCAATCTCATGGTCATATTTCCTGTACCACACCCTAGTTCAAGTGTCTTTTTCCCTTTTAGTGTTATATCTTTGTTTCTAAAGTATTCCTCTATAAATTTTACCCATTCATCATAGTTTACATCAATCATTTTGTCATATATAGTGGCTAAATTTGCGTATTGTTTCATTGTACCCCTTCTTTTCATAACTCCAACCTTAATCCTGTCATAAAGGTCTAGCCTAATAATACCAAGAATCATTAATATGCAATAATCTATCCTGTCATCCTGAGCGCAGCGAAGGATCTTATACACGTACCTGGGTAAGATTCTTCAGTCGTTCCTCCTTCAGGATGACAACGACACTGGCAGATGCTTTTTTAACAATGCACTGGATCTGCACTTGGTTATTTACTCTCAATAAAATGCTTGTATTCGCAGGTTGTTCCATTTAGCATAAAGTCAATAAGCTTTGAGGCTTGAAGCTTTGATATTGAGTCAATATCAATGGAAAGCTTCATGCTTTTACTTTTAAGAAGACTGTTTAAAAATGATTTTTGTTTGTATGTAATCAATTCAACATTGTGATTTCCAAATTCAATATCATCAAAAACTCTAAGTATTCCAGGAAGGTTATATACATCCTCAAAATTATGCAGCATTATCTTATGTTTAATGTTTTCTTCCCTTGATCTTACATATCGGTTATATAACTTTATACTTTCTGCTCCATCAATTGTATCTTCTCTATTCAATTTTAAATATTTTTCAACGCTTTTCAAGCTGCAGCTCTCTAAACCAAGCTTTTTTTTGTTTGGTCTTACATGGCATATTACATCGAGGTGCTCCTGCTTTAATGAAAAATCCAGTCCATACCTTTCCATTCTTTTATTTATATAAGGAACATCAAAATTCTTTCCATTGTAGGTAACTAGTATATCAGAAGGGTTTATTTTTAGCATAAACTGACTTAAAATACTTTCTTCCTCAATAATATCCTCTGCAAAGAACTGCTCTACTATGTATTTCCCATTTTCCTCATAGGACATTCCGATTAATATTATCGGGTAAAATTGTGGGTTCAATCCAAGTGTCTCAACATCAAAAAAAACCATTCTTTTATTTCGAGAGTATTCCTCCAAATTATCAGGAATATATATTTTCTCATCAAACTCCCTTTTTATTAATTCCAAAACTACCCCTCCTGCCTCATAGAAACAACCTTTTTATAATTCTTTTTCATTATACTACAAAAACAATCAAGGGATGCAAAATATTTTCCATCCCTTAAAATAATAATTTATTCCGTAACCACAGCGGTACCAGAAGCAGTTGCCATGAGCATGCTTCCATTTTGACCCAACACTTCGTAATCGATATCAACTCCAATAACTGCATTAGCTCCCATACTTTGTGCCCTACGTCTCATCTCATCTATTGCCTGTTCTCTTGCACGTATAAGCTCTTCCTCATAGGACTGGGATCGGCCTCCAAATATGTCTGAAAGTCCTGCCATAAAGTCCTTTACAAAGTTCACTCCCGTTATTACTTCTCCACAAACAATACCCCTATATTCCAGTATTCTTTTGCCCTCAATCGTAGGTGTTGTAGTTACAATCATTATTTCCCCTCCATTTACCATTTTAATCCTTTATGCTAATTATATATACTTTGAAAATTCCAAGCAAGTAAATTTTTAATATATCACATTAATAGTATTATAGCTGCTTATATGTCATCCTGAACGTAGTGAAGGATCTTAATGACAAGATCCTTCACTACGTTCAGGATGACAGTGTGTAGTATACAGGTACAACTATTGTGCAAATTATTTTTCAGGTTTTATATTGTTTAATATATTCTTTCCTTTGCTATACATCTCATTGTATAAATTCTCTGGCAGGAGCAGCCCTCCAGTTGCCCAGGATACATGTACTGTATTCTCTGGTGCTTCCACTAGGACTGGTCCTAAAAGACATGCTTTAATACCTCATAAATTCCTCCCCTTGCCTTAATAGAGCCTGCAATTTTTAAATGGCTATCACATTTTAGAAAAAGCCTTCCATTAACTTTCTTATTGTGCCTCATCTCAATTTCATTTTTCATTGAAGGTATTTCTATTAGCTCAGACTCAATTATTCCATCCCCTGTCTCGGGGAAAAGTTTTCTTATTAGAGGTGAAAACCTTTTAAGTCTACTTTCAGCATCTAAAATATCTTCATATTTTAATTCTGTTTCCTCAAGTGCTATACTACTTTGCTTTTTTTTAGGATTTATCCAAACAACTGGTTTTAATTCTAGGACATCATCAAACACTTTATTATGGCCCAGCATTTTATTACCTCCTTATTTTCCAATATGGCATATTTTAGAAAGAATGCGTAACAATTAAAGTGAAACATGATAGAGCTGTAGTGGTCGATGCCCACATCGACAGGTCATTAACGTGGTAGGCGATACCTACATCAATTGTGGGAATCCCATATGCCGAAAATAACATGCCGATGTGGGCATCGGCCACTACAGTGCACGTTATTC
>JBEQBT010000229.1:0-5477 GCA_041639705.1 Clostridiaceae bacterium
AGTAATGCACCTCTTGTAAAAGTAATATATAGTGCAGCTGTATTTAAGAATATTCCTGCTCCAATAAGTGCTCTTTCAAAAAATCTTCTTCTTCCATATAAAAACATTTCCAGCATGAATGGAATAATAAGTATTACAAGTCCTGCATATATGTTCACATTATGGTAACCAAATGTTAATACAGACCTGTCGCTTAAGGATTTACCATTTAAAAACAATTGGAAAAATCCATAAAGGGAGCTGAAGGTTATTAGTATGAATAGTGCATAAAATATTAATTTAAGATCCTTCTTTTTGTAGTTAACAATTACACTTAACATAAACATTGCAGGAGCAATTACACTTATATAGGTATAGCTTAAGCTTCTTATGATATTCAATGAAAAAATCGAACTATTTATTGAAAATATTAGGAATATAGCAATTAGAATAATAAGATTAATTTTTTTATCGTTTTTTTCATATAAATCCTTACTCCAATTTAATATGTCCCTGTAGCTAAGTACAAAGATAATAGTAATATATAAAGTTTCGTAGGTTATTTTAAAAATTAAAAAATCAAAATAAAAAGCCTTTCTTGCTGTAACTGAAATAGGTAAAGACACTATAAACAGAAGTAATGACCTTTTTTTATCCTTAAAAGCCAAGTAAATAGCAGCAGTCAGGGAAGCTGTTGCAAGAAAAAGCATAGCAGAATCCTTAGTTCCAAGCCTTGAAAAGAACAATAATGTAATAACTGATGAAATAGCTGTCAATATAAATAATTTTATAACCATGTCTTTTGTTAATTTAAAAGCTATCATATATTACTCCTTGTCAATGTAATTATCAAAGTAGGTCTTATCCTTTTGTTTTACTTCATCAGTATATCTTTTCATAAAACCATTAAGTCTTGCAATTACTTCTTCAACTTTTCTTGACCCTCTAATCCCATCATAGAAAAGGCTGTTAACAACATTCTGATTAAACCCTAAGGTGGCTGTTGGATCCTTTTTTTCATAAGTGAAATTATCATGTTTATCATACTCTCCATATACTTGGTAGTATTCACTCTTGAAATTAAGTATACCTATTTTCTCATTATTTAAACTTGCATCTAAAAGCCACTGATAAACTTTTTTTATCGAATCCACATTTTTATCATTTTTATTAGCAACGAGAGTGTTTATATCCTCCATAAAATAATATTTTTCTTCATCATCTCCATGTATTCTTGGAAGAGGTTCAACTCCCATGTAAAATTCAAGAAATCTATTAGTTAAAAAATAAGTTTTATCCTCATAAACACTTACTGCCATTGCTGTCCTTTTATAAAAGAAATCCTCTCTGACATTTTTTTTGCTTATTGTACTAAAGTTCCTTGAAATCAGCCCTTCGCTGTACATTTGATTATATATTTCAAGCATATCCTTTGCATAACTATAATCATACTTTCCATTTTTATAATCCCAGAAGGAGGTGTATATGCTGCCCTGATTAACAGAGGTTTCGCCTAGTGAAACCTTTAAATCATAAAAGCCTGCTGCTGGGAATTCAAATGGTACAATATCAGGGAACTTTTTCTTAATAACTCTTGCAAACTTTATAACCTCATCCCAATTCTTTGGTCCCCTGTCAGGGTCAAGTCCTGCTTGCTTGAATAAATTCTTGTTCCATATGAACTTAACCGTATTTCCAGCAACCTTTATTCCCATTGGTTTGCCCTTATAGTAAAAAACATTATTCTCTGTTGCCTTACCATAATCTATACCCAATTCATTCAATGTAAATAACTCATCATTTTTTAGGAAATCATAAAATCCAAATTGAAATATATCAGGTTTGTCTCTTGTCATCATTGCTAAGCGAAGCATATTAAAATAATCTGCACCATAGGTATGATAATCTATATAAATATTATCATTATTTTCCACATTATATTTATCAATTTCGTTCTTTACATTTTCACTGTAGTAGCTCTCCTTTAGCCAAATGGAAACTACTGATTTCCCCTTAGCCAATTCTGGATATTCACTTTTACTTCTTTGTATTCTAGTTAGAGTAACCCTAAGTATTAAAGAAGTAACTAATAATACTACAACAATAACAGAATAAACCCTTATCTTTTTTCTGTTGTTCATACACTCACACCCCTGTAGGGGCGAACAGTGTTCGCCCGTTATTACGCATCATCATTCCTGCCATTGCTTTAATTCGTAGGTATATTCGGGCGAACACTGTTCGCCCCTACATTTTTAGTTTCCATTTTAGTCATCTAATTTAAATAGCTCTCTTTTTTAAAATTCTTCCAAATATCATATTAATTACAGTTTTAAACTCATCTATTTTTAATAGGGACATTAGCCCTATATAGGAAGCTCCTCCTATTACAGCTGCTACAATTATACCTGTTAGCATTGCTGCCTTGCTTTGACCTAGAATATTTTCTAGTAGTTCATATACTAATATTACAACTACAGCCATTACTGCACCAGCAAAAAGAGTTTTTAGTAATGTTATTATTATTTTTTTATATTCTATTCCTTTAATCTTTATTATAAGTCTAATAAATAATATAAGTACTGAGGTACCTACTGCAAGTGCCTGGGATAATGCTAAACCACTTACACCCATAATAGGTCCAAATATATTAATATAAACAACAGTGGTTCCAACTGTAATGAACCCGTTTATCATAGTAGTCAGGGTATCCTTAGTAGAATAGAATACCTTGCTCAAAATATCCATAAGAGAATATCCAAGTGCCCCAAACACAAGATATCTTAGAGCTAATGCAGTCAAACTAGCATCCTGGCTTGTAAACATGCCCCTCTCAAGAAGTACCTTAACAAGTGGAAGACTAAGGGATGCAAGTCCAAATACTAATGGTACTGCAACAATTACAACAATATTAATTGACCTTTTAACAGTCGACCTAAATTCAGCCATTTCACCAAATGCATATTTTTCTGTAAGAGTTGGATACAAAATAGTAGTTATTGATATTATGAACACCTGATTTATTATTGTACTAAATTTATTAGCATAGCTTAAAACTGCTATGTTTCCTTCAACAGAGGATGCAAAGCTGTTAGTAACCATCGGGCTAATTTGAGACACAGCTGTGCTTATAATGGTTGGTACTGCAAGTATTAGCATTTTTCTAACATGCTCATCCCTTAGATTTATAAAGGGCTTATACTTGTATTTTTTCATAAAGGTTCTTTGAACTAAAACCTGTGCAATTGAACCTATAAAAAAGGAAACAACTGCAGCTATAATGCCATATTTATAGAATAAAAGTAATCCCACTATAATAATTGCATTTGTAGTAATTCCTGTAATTGCAGGCTGAATAAAGGTTCCATAGGATTGTAAAAATCCAGCATATAGCCCGCTAATTCCCAAAAATAAAATGGATGGCATTACTATTCTTGTCATTTGAACTGTCCTGTTAAAAACTTCAGCCTCAAAGCCCTTAGCGAAGAGTTTGGTTAAAAAGGGTGCAAATACTATACCCATTATTGCTAGTAACATGCTTATTATAAGCAGTATATTCAATATATTATTAAAAAACTCATTTGCCTTAACCTTGTCCTTTTTAACATCTGCAAAAACAGGTATAAAGGAGGTTACAAGTGCTGCAGCCATTGCACTATAAAGTGAATTTGGAATCTGCACAGAAGTCCTGAATATATCAGCTTCCCTGGTAGCTCCAAACAAAGCCGCCAATATAAAATCATTCACAAATCCAGAAAGCTTGCTCAAAATAAGCAGCCCAGTTATTACAACACTATATTTTGCAACATTCTTCATCTCAGCCATACTTTTCCTCCCCTAGGTGCCAGGCACTTCACATTCACTTTATGTCATCCCTGCATGTGTTATCCCTGCACGTGCCATCCTGAGAGTAGCGAAGGATGACAGAACTAGTCTATCATAACAATTGCATGAAATGCCTGTAATACTACACTACAATTTCCTGTAAACTTCCAGCAATCTCTCTTCACACACATTCCAATTATAATACTTTCTAACCCCTTCAAAACCATTTACACCCATAATCTTAAACTGCTCTCTGTTCTCAGCTATATTATCTATTACCTCAGCAATTTTTACAGGGTCATCTGGATTAACTGTAACACCACAGCTGTTCATATCCACAATGCTTTTCATCATAGGAAAATCACTGGCTATTACTGCGGTTTTACTCATCATGTATTCAAAAAGCTTTATAGGTTCTGAATTTACATATCTCCAGCTGTAGGGCTGCAAAAGCACAAATCCAGCATCTGCAGATTTTAAATAATTAAATACCTCCAGATGATTCACTTTGCCAGTGAATTGAATATCCTTACCCTTAAGGTTCTCTTCAGTAAAGTTCTCAGCTTTTACTTTAATTGCATCTCCATCAAATTCACCTACAAATAAGTACCTGCACTCATGCTTAACATGCTTTATAGCTTCAAGTATTTTTATTATCCCTCTGTCCTCTGTTATTCTTCCTATATATATAAATGTAGTCTTATCATTATATTCTTTCCATAAATCTGCATTTTTTAACACTGGATAATTTGGTATTAGCTCCACATTAGGATTATACCCCTTAAACTTGTTAACTAGGATATCATTTACTGAGATTATGTAATCCGCATGGACTGCATTTGATTTCTCATAAAGATATATAGCCTTTGTCATAAATTTTTTCCCAAAGTTAAAATGCTCTGCAAATGCCTCCGGATGATACTCATGGGAATCATAAATAGCCTTTGCACCAGTTTTTCTTTTTAGCTTCAGTGCAACCTGAAATGAATCTGGCTCATGAGCATGATATACATCAGCCCCTATTTCAAGTCCAAGCCTAAATATATCCCTCATAGGTCTAAACCTGTCCCTCCAGGATCTACGCTTTTCAAAGTACTTGACCCTAACGCCTTCATCAGTGACAAAATCACTATCCCCAGGTTTTCCAGGTGCAACAATATAAAGCTCGTCATATTCTTTTTTTAAAGACAAGATTTCCTTATAGTAAATCCTATTATCAAATACATCATGTCCAGATGTTAACATACAAATTTTCATATATTCACCCCAATTTAATCTGGTGGCAACAACCTTAGGTTACAATTCTAACTCAATCATACTTGAATTATGCTTCAATGTAGTGGCTGCTGCCCACAGCAGCAAGCGCACTTACGGCTTACAACTATTTAAGTATTGATATAGTTTTCTTCATTTATCATAATGCCCCTTGTCGATGTGGCCATCGACCACTACAAGTGCAGCATTTTGAATTTTCAGTTGAAAGCTCTTGAAATTTACTGGTTCTTCAACAGCTGATCCTCTGGTACATCTCTTAATACCCTTGCTGGGTTGCCTGCTACTATCTTTGCATTTTCTACATCCTTTGTAACAACACTTCCTGCTGCTACAAATCCATCTTCGCTTATAACTTTTCCAGGAAGAATAGTAGCCTGTGCTCCAACTCTTCCACCTTT
>JBEQBT010000230.1:0-5472 GCA_041639705.1 Clostridiaceae bacterium
TTATTTCAGCATAATCTAGGCAGCTTGATTATGATACTCTTTTTTCATAACTATTTGCATAACTATTTTTATTAACTTGCAAAAATAATTTATTAAAATCACTTGACTTTGCTTAGCTGGTCTACAACAACATCTATCCTAAACAGAGCCTTAATTTGAATCCTTAATATTTAATTTTTCATTTATTGGTCCAGGTTTTCCTAAATGATAACCTTGTCCATAGTTAACTCCTATTTCCTTTAATATCTTAAGTACTGCTTCATTTTCAACAAACTCTGCTATTGTCCTCTTACCAAGTGAAACTGCCAATGTGTTTATAGTTTGAACTATTGCCCTATGGCTAGAATCCTTATCAATATTATGTATAAAGCTTCCATCGATTTTAATAAAATCAACTGGAAGTGATCTAAGATATGTAAAGGAGGTGTATCCAACTCCAAAGTCATCCAGTGCTATCTGGCAGCCAAGCTCTTTAAACTTTTCCATCCAGCTTTGTGCGTGTATAAAATTTTTCGTCGATGCGGTTTCTGTAATTTCAAAGCCTAAATTTAAATGTAGGGGATCAATTCCACTTTCTAAAATACTTTTTTCAAAAAACTCAAGTAATGCATTATTTGTAAGGCTTAATCCTGAAATGTTCATAAATATAGTAGTTTTATGATACTTTGTTATTATATTTAATACTTGCTCAAATACCCAATGATCTATATCAGATATCAGCCCAAATCGCTCTGCTATTGGAATGAATATACCTGGTGAAATAAGTTTATCATCCTTATCCTTAAGTCTGATTAAAGCTTCATAATGGTTGATTTTTTTTGAATCTATCTCCATAATTGGCTGAAGAAATAATACAAATCTATCTTCTCTTATTGCATTTTTGATTAGTAAAATCAATTCGTTAATTTTTTCGGGATCATCAATATTAGAAGTTATATTCTCTGGTAAAAGGCAAACTGCTTTATTTTTACCATTTTCCTTGGCAGTTTTTAGAGCAGCATTGGCAAGTGAGAAAAACTTTATAATACTTTCCTTGTTATCCATTACAGTATATCCAGTGCTGATGCTGATATCTATATTTTGATTGCCTATTTGGAGAGGATTATTGCAAATTGAAATTTGGAGTCTTTCAGAAAAGTATTTTGCTGACTGAATTGTTACATTTGTTAGCAATACGGCAAATTCATCTCCCCCTGATCTTGCGAGAAGACCATCCCTTGGAACAATACTCTTTAAAATACCAGCTATAGATTTTAATATTTCGTCCCCAACAGCGTGTCCATATGTATCATTAATAAATTTGAAATTATCAATATCAATCAATATAAGTGAATACTCAAGTGATTCCCTGGTTTTTTCTATTTCACTTTTAAAGAAAATTTCAAGGTATTGACGATTTGGCAACCCTGTTAATAAATCGTGAGTAAGCATATATTTCATTCTTATTTTTTCTATATACATATTTATACTTACAATAATTAGAATTATAAAAAGAAGTAGAAATATTCCTATAATACCATAGGTGTAAAACATAACCTTCATTCTTGTCATTTCTGAAGAATATATTTTAGGATCTGTTATTGCAATTACCTTCCACTTTTCCTGGGGCATGGTCCAATAATAGCCTAATGTCCTATCGTTATTAGAGTACTCAATATCGATATTTCCGTTTAGATTAATTAAAACAGAATTCCAATCTTGTTTCTGGATTAAAGAAGAGAAATTCAGGTTACCTGAAAGCTCTTTAAGTGCACTCGTAAGATCTGATTCACCTATTCCACCTTCATCATTGATAATAATATTGCCATAATTATCAGTAACATAATAATGTGTTTTATGATCAGGAGATAGATGTTCAAAAAGTTTGCTAAATTTATCAATAAAAATATCAAGTCCAACAACACCCATTAACTTATTATTTTGATAAACTGGGGCTGCTATTGTAATGCATGTCTTACCTGTAAGTGAATCTGTATAGGAGTTTGTTACAATAAGACCTTTTTTATTAGCCGCTTCTATATACCATGACCGTTCAGTTGGGTTATAATCAGGGGGAAACTGATCATTAGAAGTAGTAATATGAGTACCATCACTTCTTGCAAAATAAAATCCTCCAACAGTAGTAAAGCCAACACTTCTATCTGAAATAAACTTTTTAATTGCTTTATCATCACCCAAATTCATACTTTGGAGTTTTTGGGCTGTGAAGGTTACTAACTCCTTTTCTGGCAGCATAATTTCAGATAATAAAAGAGTGGCATTATTAGAAAGCTGCAAATTATCATAAGCAAGGGAACTAATAAACTTCTTTTGCTTGTTAAGATAATCATTATAGTATTTAATGCTATAAATAATTCCAGAAGTTATAATAATTATGATTAGAATTCGTGTAATAATTCGATTGCTTGTAGAATGCTTCAATTTTGATACCCCCTTTCTTCTGAACACGATAGATAAAGTATGAATTAATTAAAGAGATTTAGTATAAATAAGAATAATAGAGAAGAATGAATTTTGTTAATTCAAATTATACTATATGTTAAAACAATACACAATTTGTAATTTTAGCTTGTAAAATGTAATATAATGTAGATATTGTTTATATCGGTTAAATTGAAAATTTCATTAGTATAAAAACAAGAGATGTGTGAAATTACAACATCTCTTGCTTATTATTTACAGTTATTCAATGGTTATTTGATTATATGTTTTTTTACCTTTTCTAACAAGCATTTTTCCGTCCTTGAAGAAACTCTCAGTCACTATTAAATCCATATCCATAACCTTTTCATCATTAACATATAGACCACCCTGTTGTATCAAACGTTTACCTTCACTTTTGGATGGAATAATTTCTGATGCAATAAGTAAATCTAGTATTTTTGAACCTAGCATTTCACTTGGGATTGTTGATGTAGGTATATTTCCTAAGTCTCCTCCAGCTCCAAACAGTGCTTCAGCTCCTTGCTTTGCCATTTGGGCTTCAGCTTCACCATGAACAATCTTAGTAACTTCATATGCCAAAACTTTCTTTGCTTCATTTATTTCTCTATCCTTTAGTGAACCTAACATTCTTACCTCATCCATAGGAAGAAAGGTTAGAAGTGATAAGCATTTTCCCACATCAGCATCGTCAATATTTCTCCAGTACTGGTAGAATTCATATGGAGTAGTTTTGAGAGGATCAAGCCATAGGGCACCCTTTTCAGTTTTGCCCATTTTTTTGCCTTCACTTGTAGTAAGTAGTGTAAATGTCATACCAAATGCTGGCTTTCCTTCTTTCCTTCTAATAAGGTCAGCACCTGATATAATATTAGACCATTGGTCATCCCCACCTAACTGAAGCACACAGCCATATCTTCTATTTAATTCAAGAAAATCATATGACTGCATAAGCATGTAGTTAAATTCAAGGAAGGATAACCCCTTTTCCAATCTCTGCTTAAAACATTCTGCAGTAAGCATCCTGTTTACAGAGAAATGAACACCAACATTTCTTAAAAAATCTATATAGTTTAAATCAAAAAGCCAATCTGCATTATTAGCTATTATTGCTTTACCATCAGAAAAATCAATAAGCCTTTCCATTTGTTTTTTAAACATACCGGCATTATGTTGTATTTCTTCCTTGGTAAGCATTTTTCTCATATCACTTTTCCCACTGGGGTCTCCAACCATTGCCGTACCGCCTCCCACAAGAGCTATTGGTCTGTGACCTGCTTGCTGCATATGGGCCATTGCCATAAGAGTTACGAAATGACCAACATGCAGGCTGTCTGCAGTTGGATCATACCCTGTATAAAATGTTATTTTCTCATTTTGAAGCAGTTCCTTTATTTCATCCTCATGGGTTAATTGTTGAATGTAACCTCTTTCCTTAAGAATATCAAATGCTGACATATATAAAACCTCCCAGGTTAGTTTTTGTATATTTTATCAAATCCTTGAGTATTTTTCAAGTGAACTCGTCCAGCTAAAGCTGGACATTGAGACTTTTGTGGGGATTCAAACTCCATCAAAGTAGAAAATGGTACTCCCACTTGTAGATGTGGGAGTCTTGAAACTGGATAAAGTTTTACAGCTGCAAATAATCCCTATCAAGACCAATTATTACTTTATAATTAGGATACTTAGTTTTTATTTTGCGACCTAGTAGCTCTAGAAATTGTTTTTCTTTGCTGTGGGATAGTGTGTTATTAATAACCACATCGAACAAAATGTTTTTATGGGCATGGGTACCAACAAATCTAAAATCATGGTATGAGATAATCTGTGGAAATTCCTTGAGGATTTCTTCAACCTCTGTCCTTGTTTCTTGAATCTCCTTATCATCAACATTTACGGGATCCATATGTATTATAAGGGATATACCAAGTTTTCTGGATATTTTATTTTCTGCAATGTCAATTATCTCATGGGCTTCAAGGATTGGAGTGCTTGAGGGGACTTCAGCATGTATTGTTGCCATATATTTACTAGCTCCATAGCTGTGAACAATAAGATTATGTACACCAATTATTCCTTTGAAAGTAAGCATTTCCTCAGTAATTGATTTAACTAATTCCGGTGGAGGTGCTTCCCCAAGTAGTGGACTAATTGTGTCCTTTATTAGAGTATAACCAGCAAAAAGTATAAACCCAGAAACAATCATTCCAATGTAACCATCTACAGGAAAGGCTGTAAATTTGGACAATATAAGTGAAATGGCAACAGTTGAAGTTACTACCACATCACTGAAGCTGTCAAATGAGGTTGCATTAAGGGCTTCTGACTTAATTTCCTTTCCAAGTCGTTTATTAAAGCTTCCAAGCCATAGTTTTGCAGCTATTGATATTAGTAAAACAATAAATGATGTAAGCTCAAATTCAAGCTTAACTGGATTTAATATTCTATTATATGAGCTCTTTACAAATTCATATCCTACAAGTAGGACCAGGAAAGAAATAATTAGTCCTGCAATATATTCACCTCTACCATGTCCAAATGGATGATCCCTATCAGCAGGCTTATCTGCAATTTTAAACCCAACAATTGTAATTACAGCCGAGCCTACATCTGACAGATTATTAAACGCATCTGCAGTTATGGCAACACTGTTAAGTGCCGTCCCAATAAGAAATTTAGACACAAAAAGTAGTATATTAACAATAATACCAACAAAGCCTCCAAGATACCCATAGCTTTGTCTTGTATTATAAGAGGACTTTGGAAAAAACCGATTAATTAAAAAACTTGAAAACATATAATCACCCCCAGTGAATATTTAAAAGGTTTTTTATAGTATATGTTAATTTGAATTTTAACATAAAAACATTTTTATAAAAAGACGGTTGTTATAAAGTATAGTTTTTTTGCTAATGTTATATGGGTACAGAGACAGAATTGTGTGGTTATGCGTCGTAGTGGTGAACAGTGTTCACCACTACATTAAGAATAACGTGCACTGTAGTGGCCGATGCCCACATCGGCATG
>JBEQBT010000231.1:0-5470 GCA_041639705.1 Clostridiaceae bacterium
ATTCCACAATATCCCTGTAGGATTTATATTTGTGCTTGAAACATAGATTTACTATCACTATGGAAACCATTATGTAAATTGCTCCACATAATAATATGCCCAGAAAACCTTTAATTCCATACAATCCAAAAAATTGTAATATCTCCTGTCCTGAGGCTAGGCCTGCTCCCACAATTGTGCCAACAAATACGAATGCAATCTTTAGATCGTCTTTCATCTGATTTCTCCTAAATAATATTACATCAAAGTATATTATTTCTTTTTATAAAAAATGCAACTTTATAAGACAAGCAGCAGTCCTTATTACTATAATAAAAAGCTTTATATAATGTAATACTATTATTAAATAACTTTAGTAGGTGATAGATATGAAAAAACTATTAATTGTATTTCTAATATTTACAATGCTGCTTGCTGTAGGATGCCCTGGAGGAGAAGAACAAAAGAGTAATGATAATAAGATTGAAGTAAAAAAAATCGATGAGGATGCAGCAAAGGAATTTATGGATAATTATATGAGATATATGTTAAGTGGAAACAATATTGGGCTGAAATCTTTTTATAGTGATGAAATAAAAGAAAAAACAAACAGTGTTCCCCTAACTATGAATCCCAGTCCGGTTGGGTTTAAACTTGAAGAGGGAGAAACAAAGAAAGAAAATATTGAATTTACTGCTCATGTATATAGTGCATCAAAAGAAACACCATACTATGCTGATGATACCTACAAATACACTATAAAAAATAATGAAGGAAAAATGCTGATTGATAAAATAGAAAAGAAAAAAAGCATTGAGATGTTTTCCAAGGAAAACACAATATATAAAAAGGAGGGAGACAAGGTTGAAGGAGAACCAATATTAGCTCTAGATGATATGCCCTTGTTTGCTGCTCCAAAGGGTGCAGGGGAAGTGAAATATAACGTCCCCAGAACCTCCTTTGGTCCTTGTGCTATATCACCTGATAATAAAAGCTTTATAATATCCAGCAGTGGGGATGATAATAGTTTCATTGCAAGTATTAAAATGAAGGATTCACAGGAGACTTTAAGTTTCCAGGTAGCCCAAGGGGATAAGCAGGGTCAAAGTGGAGGAGGAGGTGAAGGTGGAGGTGGGGCACAGACTGGAGGACAGGGTCAACAAAAGCAAAGCAAGTCAAATATCACTTTGAAACCTATAGATCTTTATATAAATACAAAAATAACTGGTATTTCATTTGCTCCAAATGGGAAAATGATAGTAGTGGAAGTTGTCCCACCGGGAGGATTAACAAGAGTAAATCTTTATAAGGGTACAGAATGGGAACCAGTAAAAACTGATATTGATAAGCACTTTATGAGAGATAGATTTTCAATAAAAAAACCATACTTTGTAGAGGATAATAAGATGATTTTTATTGTAGAACCTATAAAGAACGCAACCTCAGAGGAACAAACACTCAAGGGAGAATGGTTCTATGATATTAAAGGGGATAAAATTAATCAAATAAAATAAAATATCAGGATCAAGATGGTACATAATTCCCAACCTTTGATCCTGATATATTGTAGATGTAATATCTGATTTTAAAAGACTTATATATTTGAGTGAACTCGTTCAGCTAAAGCTGAACATCGAGACTTCAGGTGGGGACTCTACCCCACCTGAAGCAAAAAGTGGAACTCCACCTTATAGAAGGTAGAGTCTTAGAAATTGATCAATCCCCGGAATTTCCAGCATTATTGTTCTCATCCTCTTTACCGTATTTATTGAATTCATAAAAATTAGTATTTTCATTGTCGCTTTTTATTTTATTATCATCATTTTTATTCTTGCCCTTATCCCTGCCATTTTCAGTATCTTTGTTGTCTTGTTCAGAATGATTGTCTTTATCTTTATTATCATCATTTTTATTCTTGCCCTTATACATGTTATTTTCAGTATCTTTGTTGTCTTGTTCAGAATGATTATCTTTATCTTTATTTTCCTTAATTTTATTACCATTATTATTTTTTTCAGAGTTATTAGATTTATTTTCTTTTGAAGAATTATCTGGGTGAGATTTATCCCAATTCTCATCATTAGATTTATTATCCTCAGAAAGGATTTTTTTCACATTTTCATTAACCTTATCAAAATCCAAATTTAAATCTTTTACTTTCGTTGTGCTTACATCAACTTCTGAACTGTTAGTATATATACCTTCAACAGGTGCAATTGTACTTAATTCTTCAACAGCTTTGTAAACAGGAAGATTCTTTATTTGATTTCCATTCTGTAGTCCATCAACCTTCTGTACTGTACCCTTTCTGTTAACGTACAGGCGTACGTCTTTACTGCCCTTAATGTCAACATAACCAACAATCTGGTTTGCATATGCTGTATAACCTGCAAAGCTTGTAAACACAAATATCAAAGCTGCAGCAGCAGCATAAGTAATCAGAGGTATCCTTCTATAAATGTTTTCTTTATATATATCACCAATATTAACATTGCCACGTTTTCTTAATTTAAGAAACTCACCTGATTTGGTCATAACAATAACATGGTTTTTATATAATTCCATTACCATTCCTTCCATCATTGTTTCCCTCCTTACAATATAAAATCCTTTATCGAATCAAGCCTTTTATCACTAAATATTATAATAAGTGCAATTATATATTTTCTCCACTCCTCAAGCATCCTTCGTGAGACATCTGCAAATATAAGAATCTCATTTATGGGTAAGAGCTTGTTCCTTAATAATTTATTTACAACATCATTTCTAATTGAAATTTCCATTGCAGTAGTCTTTAATTTTTCTCGAGTGTCCTTATGCTTTGGAGAATTATTTGCAAGATCCGCTATTTTAATATTAAATTGCATTAAAATATCCTTGAAAATGCTAATTTGCTGAGTTCTGTCTAGCTGTTCATCAATATTATTTTCATATTGAAGAGTGTTTTGAAGAACCGAGACATCAATAGGTATTTCATTACGATTATTTTTTCTAAAATAATCAATTAACCTATGCTTAATCAGCATTTTACTATAATATTCAAACTCACCCTCTTGAAATGAGTCAATAGCACTGTTAAATGCCATAAGTGCAACACTAAGTTCCTCATCATTTTCCCAACTTAGATATCTTTTACATACAGAACTGGCATATTTATGAATAAAATTTCTATTTATATCAATGAATTCATTTCTTGCTTTTTTATTTCCCGACTTAGCACTATATAAAAGCTGTAAATCCACTAAATCACCTACCATTCTTTTGAGGACGGACTAGAGAATTAAATATTTATATCAATTAATTATTATATCGGCATTTTTAATAATTTCTTTTATATATAAAATATCCTTTATCTGTGGCTATTATTAATACGTAATTTAAAATTTATTTATGGGGATAGGTTTATAAAATCCTTAAAAGGTTTTTAATTATCTTGAATTTTTTTTAGTATGGAATATTGTATGAAGATTTTATATATTATATAATAATATTAATAATATTAAGAAAATAATGGGGAGGTGCTTTAGATGAGAAATGATGGATTTGAAACTAATGTTATAAATCTAAAGAAAAGAAGATTTATAAGAAGGTATAAAGCACTTTTCAGTTTACTCACTAGGGTAAAAACGTTCTTTAATCACAAGGTTAATAAGCCAGATGTGGGAAAATATTATAAAAAAACAATAAATCACTAGGAGCCGGAAGGTTCCTTTTGTTTTTTTATAGTATAATAAGTAGTGATATTGATCATATAAGGGGTGATAAAATGAATTTAAAGCTATGGCCTACAGTGGATTATATAAATGAAGAAGAGTTAAAGGGTAGAACAGTAGTGGTAATTGATGTACTTAGAGCTACTTCTGTTATTACTACTGCGCTGAATAATGGAGCAAGTAATGTTGTAGTTAAGGTTGAAGTTGAAGATGCACTAAAACTAAAAAATGATGAAACACTCCTTGGAGGTGAAAGAAAGGCACTAAAAATTGAAGGCTTTGACCTATCAAATTCTCCATTAGAATATACAGAAGAAAAAGTGGAAAACAAAAGGATTGTTTTAACTACGACAAATGGAACAAAGACTATACATAGAGCTGCTCTTGCAGATAAAATATACATAGGCTCCATGCTAAATGGAAAGGCAGTTGCTAATGTTTTAGCTAGGGAAGGAAGGAATATAATTATTGCCTGTGCAGGTACACAAGGGAATTTTTCACTTGATGATTTTATATGCGCAGGGAAAATTATATATGATTTGTATAATATAAATCAAATTAGTACTGATGATTTTGCAGCATCAGCCTATATGGCCTATAGAGACAATAAAAATGACATGCTTTCATATATTAAAATGGCATCACATTATAAATATCTTATTTCGTTAGGACTTGAAAAGGATATAGACTACTGTTTCACAGAGGATATTATAGAACTTGTCCCTGAAGTTAGAGACGGATACATTAAATAATAGGGCAGGTTGATAACCTGCCCTATTTACAATTGACATATTTTCTTAGAATATTTATATCCTCCTGGTTGAGGGCAATAAATTCTCCACCACAAATATAGTTGCTCCCAGCTTTAGTGTTCCATTGTATTTTAATAAGAGCTTTGAAGGGAAGATTATCCTCAATTCTGAGGTAAAAAGAAACAAAACTATCCCTTAAAATAGGGAAGTTGGATTGCATACACATTCCTGCTTCAGAAAGGTCTATAGTGTTTAAGTGATATGTACCCTCCATTAGGGTATTTTTTTTATCCATATATACTATTGTAGGGTAAAGTATTTCACAGTCAAAATCAATACGCGCATATTTTCTTTTTTCTGGAGTCATTTTCTGCACATCTCCCTTCTTCAAGAAATATTATACCAAATATACAGAATTTTAGAAATATAGAAATTAATATTTTATTACATCAAAATAATAAAATTGTAAAAACTAATATAAAAGCAGGGTCTAAAGTTCTAGTGAACTCGTTCAGCTAAAGCTGAACATCGAGACTTCAGGTGGGGACTCTACCCCACCTGAAGCAAAAAGTGGAAACTCCACCTTATAGAAGGTGGAGTCTTAGAAATCGATAACTGGAGGGATTTTATGTACACTTTTTTAAAAGTTGCACTTGCAGATATAGGTATAATAATTGTAACCTTTGCATTTTTTACAGCTATAATACCAGGAAACAAGAGACACAGAATATGGGAAAAATATATTAGTGCATTTTCAAAGTTTGTAATTTACATATTTATTATCACAATTGTAATAAATATTTTAACAGCTGTAATAGTTTATAAACTACAATATGAAAGATATCTAAACATAATTGCCCCATCTGTACAATCAATTTTGATTGGCTTTGTAGCTGCATGTGTACCTAGGAGGGGAGTAGGAGATAAGAAAGAAGAAGTAAGATAGATAGTGAACTCGTTCAGCTAAAGCTGAACATCGAGACTTCAGGTGGGGACTCTACCCCACCTGAAGCAAAAAGTGGAAAC
>JBEQBT010000232.1:0-5450 GCA_041639705.1 Clostridiaceae bacterium
TTGCAATAATGGGAGCAGGACTCTCAGGTCTTTCCTGTGCAATTACATTACAAAAGCATGGGATTTCTCCTGAAATATTTGAGAAGAGAAGTCGTGTAGGAGACAGATTTATCAACACAGAGGCAATGTTTAGCATATTAGATAGGCCTATTAAAGACAGTATAAAATATCTTGGAGATGAGTATGACATACATTTGACACCTGTGGATAAGGTACAGAAAGCTGTGTTTCATTCAAAGAATAATGTAGGGAGCATTGAGGGTACCCTGGGATATACTAATATTAGGGGTAGGCACGAGGATTCATATGAATGTCAATTATCAAGACAGGTAAAGTCTAAAATAAACTTCAATTCCAAATATAGCTACGATGAACTATGTAAAGAATTCGAATATGTAATATTATCCCCTGGAGATGGAGCCTATGCTGCTCAAATGGGAAATTACAGATGTGATCTTACATGTACCTTGAAGGGTGCCACTGTTGAAGGCGAGTTTATAACTAATATGGTAAACCTGTGGTTTAATTATGATATCATACCTAAGGGTTATGGTTATGTAGTTCCTTTTAATGAAAAAGAAGCTAATATAGTAATTGCATTTCCCGATTATCCAAGTAATATAAAGCTTGATATAAATAGTATGTGGGATAGGTTTTATAGCTTAGTTAGTACTACCTTGGACCAGGACTTTAAGATAACTGATAAATTTGAGATTTCTAAATACATGATGGGGGTATGTACAAAACCTGTAATTGAAAACACTTATTTTGTTGGGAACTGCTTTGGCACCATGTCACCAGGACTTGGCTTTGGACAATTTGCGTCAATTCTAACTGGTATTTATTCAGCCTATGACCTATGTGGTTTAGGCAAATATGAAGAACTTGTAAAACCACTTTTCGAAAATTATAATCACTCCCTAGCTTTAAGAAGATTTTTAGAAAGCTTGGATGATGATAAGCTTGATTTTTTTATTAAGAATCTGGATAATAAGTTGGCTAATGAGTTAATTGATAAAATATTCAGTAATACAAGTGGAATTGATTTGTTAAAATTATTTATACCCTCAATGAAAATTTTAAATTACATAGATAGGAAATAAGAAATAGCATTTACATTTGGAAAGCAATGATATAATTTTGTGGTATTAGGTAGCTTCTATAAATAAACCAAAGGCTTGTTTAAATACAAGTCTTTTAATTTCTATAACCAGAGTGAATATATGCTATAATTGTTAGTATAAGGATACTTTGAACAAGAGATGAGGTGTGAAAATGGATAGCAAGAAAGTTGCAGGTGAAAAGGCAGCGGAATTTGTAAAGAATGGGATGATTGTTGGTTTGGGAACAGGTTCCACTGTATATTATACAATAAAAAAATTAGGCGATATGGTTGCAAAGGGTTTAAAAATTAAAGCTGTTTCCACATCTAGTTCAACTACAAAAATAGCTAAAGAGCTTGAGATACCTTTAATCACTTTAAATGAAACAGATTATATTGATGTTACGATTGATGGAGCAGATGAAGTGGATAATTCTTTGAATGGAATTAAAGGTGGTGGAGGAGCGTTACTGCATGAAAAGGTAGTAGCTATTTCATCAAATAAAGTAATTTGGGTTGTTGATTCCACTAAAAGAGTTAACAAGCTAGGGAAATTTCCGCTACCAGTAGAGGTTGTACCATTTGCATATAAGCATGTTTTGGCTAAGCTTGAGAACATGAATTTTAACCCTGAAATTAGAATGAAGGATAATAATTTTTTTGTAACCGATGAACAAAATTATATTATTGATCTTTGTTTATATGAAATTAAAAATTTATATGAGTTAGACAATACTTTAAATGCAATCCCCGGAATAGTTGAGCATGGTTTGTTTCTTGACATTGCAGATACTTTAATTGTTGGCAATGAAAATTCAGTTGAAGTCCTCAGCAGGAATACTTAGCTAAGGTGATTAGAGGCAACATAGTAAGAGGACTTGGAAAAGAATTTGTAACTTCAGGAATTAAATTTGGCTCGGAGAATTTTAAATATAAAGAAAATTATATTATGCTAGCTGTTGCATTATTTAATAAAAGAGGGATAAAATTATATGAGAATATTGGTTTTAAATTAATAGAAAAGTATATACAAATAACAAATGGTGGAGAATACGAATTTATTAAAATGAAAAAATATTTATAGACAAACGGAGGAAAAATATGAAGGACATTCAAAGGCAAATAATTAAAAGATTAAATGTAAAATCAGTTATTAATTGTGAGGAAGAAGTAACTAAACGTATAGATTTTCTAAAGGAGTACTTGCTTAAAACAGGGAAAAAGGGTTTTGTACTTAGTATTTCAGGGGGCCAGGATTCATCCTTAGCTGGCAGATTAGCACAGATGGCGGTTGAACCGCTTAGAAATGAGACAAATAAGAAATATAGGTTTATTGCAGTAAGATTACCATATGGAGTGCAAAAAGATGAGGATGATGCACAATTAGCATTAGAATTTATTAAACCTGACGAGATTGTTACTATCAACATTAAGGAAGCGGTGGATAGTTCTGCTCGTGCATTTAAATTAGGCACTAATGAAGAAATAAGCGATTATTTAAAAGGAAATATAAAAGCTAGAGAGAGAATGAAGGTTCATTATGATCTTGCGGCACATTATGATCTTGTTGTGATTGGTACAGACCATGCTGCAGAAGCTTTAACAGGATTCTTTACCAAATATGGTGATGGTGGCGTTGATGTGGAACCTCTTTTTGGTCTTGATAAGCGTCAAGGTAGAATGCTGCTCCAATATTTAGAAGCACCAGAAAGATTATATTTAAAAACTCCAACCGCTGATTTGTTAGACAACAAACCTGGCCGTGCAGATGAGGATGAATTAGGAATAAAATATGAACAAATTGACGATTATTTGGAAGGCAAGGATATGCCTGATGAGATTTCAGAGAAAATCCAAAAAAGGTATTTACAGACAGAGCATAAAAGAAGGACTCCAGTTACTCCATTTGATACATGGTGGAAGTAAAATAAATAGATTTAATTAAATATAATATGGTAGGATTAAATTGGACTTGACAATATTATAGTTTCGATTTTAGAAATTAAACTTGTCAGGTCCTTATATTATTATAAGTAATATTATGTAATAGAAGTGTAAATAATTAATTCAAAAAATGAGGTGAAATTATGGAAGATAAAAGTCTTTTCTTTGGAAATGGTTCGGTAATAACAAAAATTATTGGCAAAGTATTTTACGAGCAAATGTACTTGGAAGAAGGAAAATGGATATTACCAAGGATATCTCCAAAATGTGAAAAATGTGATAATAATGATTATTATAATATAAGTCGTAGTTCAAATATGCAAGTATTTTATATACCAATAGTAAAGCATGATCTAATATACAGTATAATATGCTCTAATTGCGGAGAAAGAATTGAGCTGGAATTTGATGAATACCTTATAATTGAGCCCCTTATGAAGGTTAATAAAAAATATGAAAAAGGTAAAATAACAAAACATGAACATGAAATGCAAGTAAAGGATATATTAAGTAAAATAATGATGGACCGAAGGTAGGTAGCTAATTAAAATTTTATACAACTGACAAGGAAAGATTAAAATTTATGGAAGAATATTAAAAATTAAAACTAGAACTTATAGGAATTGAATAATTGATGAACTTGGCTAAGGAGTGGATTCTATATGAACATACAGATTTTTGGAGTAAATAAAAGCTTTGATACAAAAAAGGCTGAGAGATATTTTAAGGAAAGAAAGATAAAATATCAGTACATTGACTTACTTGAAAAGGGTTTAAGTAATGGGGAATTGCAAAGTGTTAAACAGGCAGTGGGGCTTAAGGAACTAATAAATAACAAGTCAAAGGAATATGAGAGATTAAATCTTCAGCATATTGTAAATGATAGTGTTAAGGAAGAATTGTTGTTGAATAATCCTAAGCTATATAAAACCCCAATAGTCAGGAATGGAAGGCAAGCCACTGTTGGTTATCAGCCAGAGGTCTGGAAGGACTGGGAATAGGAAGGTAAACTTCATTTTATATAATATTTGACAGCTAAAATATTTTGTAATAAAATAAATTAAAAGCTATGAGAAGGAAAAGTAATTAAGTCTGCAACATACAGAGAGTGGGGAGTGGTGGAAACCTACAGGGAGGACTTAATGAAAATCACCTGGGAGCTGATGGCTGAAAATTTCAGTAAGCCTATTCGTAATCCTGCGTTAAAGGATAGGGCATATAAGTGCTTGAAGGTAATACCATAGGTGGTATAGCGAAGTTTACTTCGTCCTATTTGGACGGGGTTTTTTTGTGTATTTATATGATACCGGATTTGAAGGGAGTTGAAATAATGTACAAAAAAGTTGATTCCACAAAAGGTTTTGTGGATATGGAAAAGGATGTTTTAAAGCTTTGGGAGGAAAAGGACATAATTCAAAAAAGCTTTGATTCCAATCAGGATGGAGAGTATTTTACTTTTTATGATGGACCTCCAACTGCAAATGGAATGCCCCATATAGGACATGTTATCACTAGAGTTATAAAGGATATAATTCCAAGATACAAGGTTATGAAGGGCTACAAGGTTTTAAGAAAAGCAGGCTGGGACACACACGGACTGCCTGTTGAATTGGAAGTAGAAAAGGCACTTGGAATTTCAGGTAAACCCCAAATAGAAAAATATGGGGTAGAGGAATTTATAAAAAAATGCAAGGACAGTGTATTCACATATTCAAATGAATGGAAGGAAATGTCTGAAAGATTGGGATACTGGGTTGATATGGAGAATCCATATGTTACCTATCATAATGACTATATAGAATCAGTATGGTGGGCATTAAAGCAGATATGGGAAAAAGATTTACTATATAAGGGTTTTAAAGTTGTTCCCTATTGCCCAAGATGTGGAACTTCACTATCCTCCCATGAGGTTGCACAGGGGTATAAGGATGTTAAGGACAGTTCAGCTTATGTTAAATTTAAACTTAAAGATCAAGATAAATATATACTTGTTTGGACTACTACTCCATGGACTTTGCCAAGTAACGTAGCTCTTGCTGTTAATAAAAAGTATATATATGTTGAGGTTTTACATGAAAATCAGCATCTTATACTTGCAAAGGAGCTTTTAGGAAGGTTAGATGGAGAGTATGAATTAGTCAGAGAGTTCAAGGGAGAAGAACTTTTAGGCAAGGAATATGAACAGATGTTCAAGTTTTATACTCCTGATAAGAAGGCTTTCTATATAGTTCATGGTGATTTTGTAACATTAACTGATGGTTCAGGAATTGTTCATATAGCACCTGCATTTGGTCAGGATGACAATATGTTAGGACAACTCTATGATTTGCCTTTAGTAAATCTAGTTGATGTGGAAGGTAAGTTTACTGAGGAAGTTGAGCCATGGAAGGGTATGCCTGTTAAG
>JBEQBT010000233.1:0-5441 GCA_041639705.1 Clostridiaceae bacterium
TATTAGAAGAACGCACTAATAGCCTACTTGTTATGAATAAAATTATCAGTATATAAATTAGTATTTTCTGCTCATGTAAATAGTTGGGTATTAACTTTTGAATCAATTGCTTATTATCTATGCGCCGTTGACTTATCTGGATGCAAAATTATTTAGTTATCCTTAAGTTGATGACATTGGGACAGTCCCCTCCAAATAATGAAGAATAATGTCGATAAGAAAATAATCAAGTCCAGTCGGGCTGGCACCCTCCAAGACTAGGACCCCCGGCAGGCTGTGCGAAAATCCCCCTACTTATATCAAATAAAAACAAGAGCAGGAGATTGGAGCGAATAACAAGTTTTAACAATTCCAAAATACCACAGCAACTTAAAGAGTTACCGTTGTATTTTTTTATTCAGCTTAATTTAGATTTCACGACATGAAAATATAATTTTAGGAAAGTATTGTTCTTAATAATTATTTAATAATATATGGATTAAAGATAAATGTTTTGGTAAAATATAATTAGTAATATTTTTTATCTTGGAGTGTGATAATATGCCTTTAATTTCTCAATTCTATGGAATTTTGATAAGAATGTTTTTTAATGATCAAGAGCAGCACCATTTGCCTCATTTTCATGCGATATATGGTGAATATTCAGCATCGTTTTCTATGGATGGAGAACCTTTAAATGGAGATATTCCTAAAAAACAACAGAAACTTATTTCAGCATGGGCTACAATTCATCAAGAAGAACTTGAGGCTCTTTGGAAGTCTGTTCAAGAAACTGGAGAATATTTCACTATAAAAGGATTGGAGTGATTAATATGGTACCACGGCCTAAAGAAGTTAAGCCACTTCAAGACTATCATTTACAGGTTATTTTTGATAATGGGGAAAGTAAAATATATGACATGTCAAATTTGTTGGAGAAGCCATTTTACAAGAAATTAAAAAATAAAACCATTTTTAATACTGTAAAAGTAAGTGATATAACATTAGAGTGGATAACTGGTGAGGATATTTGTCCCGAAGAGTTATATTATAACAGTAAGTAGCAAGCTGGTCGCTTCGCGTCCAGCAAAGGGGACTGACCCCTCCAAAAAATAAAGATTAATGTCGATAAGAAAATTGAAGCTTTAAAAGCAAGATCAGAAGATCGGATCGACAACAAGTTTTAATAATTTCAAAATACCACAGCAACTTAAAGAGTTACTGTGGCTTTTTTTATTCAGCTTAACTTATATATATTATAATGATTTGCTGTTTTAATGGACAAAATTAAAAGAAGAAACAATAAAACTATAGAAGGATTATCAGAAATCTGACAGAATTAGAGTAGATAGGGTGATCAGATGATAAATGATTTTCATGATAGGTTTATGCTGGATCCTAAAAATGATGTAGTATTCCAAAGGATATTTGGAAGTCCTGAGAATGAGGATATACTTATAAGTTTCTTAAATGCATTACATGAAAAAACTGAGAAGGTAAAAATTAAACATATAGAATATATAGATACAAGGCTTTCTGATATTGAAACTATTGATGATAAAATGGGAATATTAGATGTCAGGGTAATAACTGAAAAAGGAACAAATATTAATATAGAAATACAGCTCATTAACAAGTATAACATGATTAATAAAACTCTCTTTTATTGGTCAAGATTATATTCAGAGCAAATCAAAACAGGAGCAGACTATAAGGATTTAAAGAGAACTATAACAATCAACATTTTAAATTTCAACTATATAGATGATTCTACGATTATTTGAAAGAGAAAAAAATAAGGAATTTAGGAAAATTTGGGATGCAATAGATGAAGATGAGCCTACTGATGAAGAGAAAAAAACATGTATAGAGAATAAGAATTCGATAGAAGAATTAATTCCTTTAGATGATTTAGTAAGGGAGTTAAATTTGGAGGGAAAATAAATATAAATTTTTCATAACCAAAAGAGCAGAGAAATTTATCAAGAAGCAAGACAAAGATACTCAAAAAAGAATAATAAACGCCATAATTTAATTACCTAAGGGTGATATTAAAAAGTTAAAAGAAATAGATGAAATCTTTAGATTAAGAGTGGGAGATTTTAGAGTATTATTTCAAAAAAATGATGAAGAACTTGTAATTATAGTTGTAGATATCGGAAATAGAGGAGAGATTTATAAGTAGAAAGCTTGAGCCCGGGTAGATCCAAGCTATGTTGCGAGACACGCGAGGTTGTAGCAAGGACAGGCCCCCAAAAAAATCAAGAATAATGTCGATAAGAAAATTATAATTCTAAGATAAAGAGATTCCCAATATAAAAACAAATCTGGTGATAGAAATATTACTGTATTTGTTTTTTTGATTTTAATAATTCAAAAATTGGATATAATCATAATAATTACTTATAGAGAGGATAGAATATATGGCAAGAAAAATTAGAGAGTGGTATCCAAATGCAGTTTATCACATAACATCTAGGGGTAATCACAGAAATGATATTTTTAAGGAAGATGAAGATTACGAGTTCTATATAGGTTGCATGGAGGAAGCTCTTGGACATTTTAAAAATAAATATATAGTAATATGTTATTGCCTAATGACAAATCATACTCATATTCAAATACAAACAACAGATACTCCTGTTGGTGAATTGATGAAAAGAATAAGTAGAAATTGATTGCCCGATTTGCAATAAGATTCATTCTTTAGAAAAGAGAAAAAGATTTACTCAGGGCATTGTAAAAGGTGAGATTGTTGACATAGAAGATGGCACTATAGAATGGAAATGTGGTGCAGATTTAAGTCCAGATACATTTTATTTAGAAAGTACTAATTATAACATCGACATATTTTTAAAAGAAATGTAGCAAGAGGAACCGGGTTCCGCTTGGCTCCAGGGCTAAGACCCCTGGGGGAACTTTGTTTCAATCGCGATGGCGCACTCACGGACTATACCCCCAATAGCCAATTGCAAAATATGAATCCAGCAGTTCAAAAGTTGAGCTACCGGATTATCTTTTTGTTTAAAACTCTTTCAAAAGCTAATCTGCATATCCTAATTGTTTTCTGCATAAAATAGTGATATAATTTATGCAGATTAGAAATTAATAGGATAGGAGGAGCGTTATGAGAGGGTTTAATTATCTTTCGATAGATTCAGGATTTTATACGCATGATATTGTCAATCTTCTTTCTGCTATTCATGAGTATAAAGGGAAACAGGAACTATTTCTGGAGACACAACCAGATATTTTAGAAGCCATGCTCAAAGTTGCAAAAATTCAAAGTACCGGTGCTTCCAATAGAATTGAAGGTATTTATACATCAGAAGCCCGTTTAAATGAATTGGTGATTGAAAAAGCTGAACCAAGAAACAGGGATGAGCAGGAAATAGCAGGATATCTAGAAGTACTAAATACAATACATGAGAATTATAAATTTATTGTTCCACGGCCAAAAGTGATATTGCAACTACATCGAGACTTATACACGTACAGTCCATCCTCTATAGGCGGGCGCTTTAAAAATATGGATAACATCATCGAGGAAGTTGATAGCGAAGGAAATAACAGGATAGGATTTCAGCCTTTACCTGCATATGCCACACCTGGTGCTATGGAAACTCTTAGCACAGAGTTTTTAAAAGCCATCGATGGTAGCGAGATAGATCCACTGTTGCTTATCTCAAAATATACACTGGATTTTCTTTGCATTCACCCTTTCAATGATGGCAATGGGCGTATGAGTAGATTGTTGACTCTGCTGCTTCTTTATCAACAAGACTATATTGTTGGAAAGTATGTCAGTATTGAGATGATTATTGAAAAAACCAAGGAAAGCTATTACGATACTTTGAAACAAAGTTCAGTTGGATGGCATGAAGAAAACAATAACTATGCACCCTTTATTAAATACTACCTTGGCACTATTTTAAGTGCCTATAAAGAGTTTGCTAATCGAGTAGAGACCATAGGAAACCAAGGGCTTACCAAGGCTGAACGCATTCGTTATATTTTTTCAAATAAAGTAGGGAAGGTGACAAAAGCAGAAATTGCTACCTTGTGTCCTGATATTAGTATTACAACCATTGAAAAAGCACTGTCAGATTTATTGAAAGAGGAATACATCATAAAAGTTGGTGGTGGCCGAAGCACAGCTTATATCCGAAATCATGAATTATAAAAATAAACTGCCTATTGAAATTATAATCTGCATATTTTAGGTCTGGTTTTATGCAGAATGAGTAATTACATCCGGGGTTATTAACAATAGCAGCAACATCAGTCCTTTGAACATCCCACATAGCAACAATGTAACCGGATTCCACTTCGACTCACTCAGTCCACAGAAAAACCCCGAGGAGTGATTAACAATCTATTGATGAAAGGAAGGATAACATGAAAAGAATCATTGCAGTCAACTCAAACACTTACCATGGGTATTCTATGCAGGATGCCATTGTTGGAATTGGTGCAGCTGGATACAAGCATATTGAACTGACTGCCACAAAGGGTTGGACAGAGCATGTGTTTCCAACAATGAGCTTCGAAGAACTCTGTAAGATCAAGGATGAACTCAAGACTAATGGCATCATTCCCTTTTCCTTGAGTGGTCACTGTAATCTAATGGATAGGAACCGTCTTGAGGACTTTGTTCTAAACATCAAACTGGCTGCTTTTTTCGGATGTGATTATATCATCTCTTCCATAGGAGAAGCACACCTTAAAGATAAAGCTGAGATTTCGGACCATGAGGTGGCAGAACATATCAAAGAAATTGTGCCTTATCTTGAGAAATATGATTTGATACTTGGTCTTGAGAACCATGGCAAGCATGGAACTGGAAAACAACTGAAAGCCATCGTTGACATGGTGAATTCTCCTAGAGTCATGATTAATTACGATACAGCCAATGCCATTTTTTATGGGAATGTGAATTTGGAAGAGGATATAGAATCATGCATAGACAGGATTGGTCATATCCATCTGAAGGACAAGTCTGGGGCCTATAATGAGTGGAACTTCCCCGCCATAGGAAAAGGGGAAATTGACTTTGAAATTATTATCGATAAATTGGACAAGGCTAAAAATGACTGCCCATTAAGCATCGAGATAGAGTTCACCAAAACCGGGGCAAAGGATCTTGATGAAGTGAACGAGGCAGTTAAGGATTCCTATGACTATTTGAAGCATCTAGGACTTGATATTTAATAGAAATGGAGGGAAACCAAATGGTTAGAATCGGTATTGTTGGCATTGGAGGCATGGGCACAGTTCATTACAACAATTATCTGCACATTGAGGGATGTGAGGTTGTTGCAGCTGTGTGCAACTCCGAGCAAAGCAAAGAAAAGGCAAGGGAGCTTAAATTGACTCCATATGATGACATAGCGTCAATGGTAAAGAGCGAGAAAATAGATGTCATAGATATCTGTACACCAACATATCTCCACAGGTCATAT
>JBEQBT010000234.1:0-5412 GCA_041639705.1 Clostridiaceae bacterium
ATGAAAAAGGATTTTAAGCAAATTGTAGAAGGACCTGAGGTTATGGGTGTTACGAATTTAGGAGATTTTGGTGTTACTATAAGAGTTTTTGCAAAGACATTGCCTATGGAGCAGTGGAGTATAGAAGCAGAAATGAGAAAAAGAATTAAAAATGCTCTAGACAAGGATGGAATAGAAATTCCATATACTAAGAGGGTTTTAGTTGAAGATAGAAAGGAGAGATAGGTTTGGTTAAGGAGTTTTATCTTGGAGATATAGTACAGACTAGAAAGGGCCATCCATGTGGAAGTGATCAGTGGGAGATTATAAGGCTTGGTGCAGATATAAAGATGAAATGCACTGGTTGTGGTAGAATAGTTATGCTTCCAAGGTCCCAATTTGAGAAGTCAGTTAAAAAGATCATAAAAAGTAATCATATAATAGAAAATAAAGAGGTTGCCGAATAAAAGATAATGTGGTAGAATTATAATGTTAATCCCTGCTCGTGTAATGCATGAGCCGTTAGTCCAGAGGGAGGAGGTGAACATTATGAACAGATATGAAACTTTATTTGTTGTTAAACCAAACTTAACTGAAGAACAGCTTAAGGCAATGGTAGACAAAGTAAAAGGCGTTATCGAAGGTGGTAAAGGTGTTGTTGATAATGTGGATGAATGGGGCAAGAGAAGACTTGCTTACGAAATCAACCATATTAATGAAGGATACTATTTCCTTGTTAGCTTCACATCTAGCCCTGAATTACCAAAAGAGTTAGACAGAATATTAAGAATATCAGATGACGTTATAAGAAACCTTGTTATTAAACTTGATTAATTTTTAGGTGGTGTAATTATGAACAAGGCTATTTTAATTGGCAGGTTAACAAAGGACCCGGAATTGAAGTTTACTACTGGTTCGGGGATTGCCGTGGCCACCTTTACATTAGCAGTTGACAGACCTTATGTAGGCCAGAGTGGTCAAAAGGAAGCTGATTTCATACCAATTGTATGTTGGAGAAAGCTTGCTGAAAATGTAGCAAACAATCTTCAAAAAGGAAAGTTGGTTGCAGTGTCAGGTGCCATTCAAACAAGAAAGTATCAGGCACAGGATGGAACTAACAGATATGTAACAGAAATAGTTGCAGATTCAGTTCAATTCCTAGAATGGTCTAAGGATGGGACCTCTTCCAATAGAGGAGGAGATAGTTCCCAGGGTTATGGAAACAAGGAGTCAGATGCAGGCTTTATGCCAGTAGAGGATGATGATATTCCATTTTAATTCAAAGGTAAGGAGGGAAAAAGATGCCAGATAGAGATAGTAGAGGTAGAAGACCTAACAACAAACAGAGAAGAATGAAGAAAAGAGTTTGTTCTTTCTGTATGGATAAGGTTACATCAATAGATTACAAAGATATCTCAAAGCTCAGAAAGTATATTACTGAAAGAGGTAAGATTCTTCCAAGAAGAATTTCTGGAAACTGTGCAAAGCACCAGAGGACTCTTACAATAGCTATAAAAAGAGCAAGAAATATCGCTTTGTTACCATACACAACAGAATAACGTTTTAAAAGTGCCTCAGGGCACTTTTTTTATTTTTTAACTTTCAAATTAAACTTGATAAAAAGCCTCTCATGTTGTAGCATTACATTAAAAGAGATAATAGGTTAGTATGCTTAATTTTAGATGGGGGGCAAAATAATGAATAATGAAAACATTGATATATTCAGTAATATGAGGGTAATTGAAAGCTATAAATCATATCTTCTATCTGCAGTTGCAGACCTTTTTACAACAATGACTAAGGGGGGATTAGCTGGCATGGACGAGGTAGTTGATGAACTAGCTGATATTACTATGCTTTCATATCTGCTAGGAAAAAGACTTGGAGTAAACTATGGGGCAATAGATGATAAAATGCTTAAAAAATTAAAACTTGGGGTTGTTGAGGAAAACAACATTGAAAAGGAATATCAGGATTATTCCAAGCTTATGTCATACATTAGGGATGGCAGGGAATTATAAGGAGGACAGAACATGAACAGAGAAAATTCAACAAAGGCTCTAGTTGAGTCAGGAATTTTAACAGGTGTTGCGGTGGTATTAATGCTTATAAGCTTATATATACCGGTTATATCAATAGTAACCCTGTTTGTATGGCCCCTTCCGATTACTCTTATTTATATCAGACATAATATGAAATACAGTGTATTAGCATTAATCGTTACTGGCCTAGTTACTGCCATGGTTTCAGATCTATTTTCAGCTATATGGTTTACACTTATATTTGGGATAATGAGTGTAGTTATGGGATATTGTGTTAAAACGAAAAAACCTGCTTCAGTTACATTGTTATATATGGGAATAACAAATTTCATTTGTATTATCGGGGTTTTTTATGGTTTTACACTTCTTGTGGGACAGGATTTAATAGGACAATTTAAAACTGCAATAGAACAGAGTATGGATATGGCGAGAAATATGTATTTAAGTATGGGAATAGCACAGGAAACAATAGATAAAACACTTAAGCAATTTGATGTAAATTTGATGATGATGATGATCCCAGGAACATTAGTTTTGTTTTCTGCAGTAGTATCCTATATAACTTATGGGGTAGCAGGATATTTATTCAAAAGATTTGGATATAATCTAAATAAAGTAAGGCAATTTTCAGAATGGTATATGCCATTTCAAGTTGCAATAGGAATAATATTGTTTACATTCCTGGGTTATATTTTAAATGCAAAGGGTGTAGGTGTAGGTGAAAGTTTATTTGCAAACTCTGTTATCATATTTAGGCTGGCATTTATATTAATAGGCTTGTCCTCGACTGCATTCTTCCTTAAAAAAAGGGGAATTGCTAAAGGGATAATATTTGTTATACTATTATTTGCAGTAATAACTCCACTATCCAGTATATTAGAGCTAGTAGGAATATTTGACTATTCATTAGATCTAAGAAAGCTTGATACAAGCAGAAAAAAATTCGTTAAGAGGAAATAGTAATTTAACCCAGTAGTCATGGAGGGGTTTTATGGATAAAAAATTTATAAACTTTTTTCCTAATAATAAAATATACTTATTGGTGATTGCAGGGCTATTATCAGTAGTTTTCTACTATAATTTGTATATTGGCATAGTAGGATTACTCATTTTTGGATGTATTGTGTTATATCATCTTAAGTTTAGTAAAATTAGAAAAAAAGAGTGGAATAGGTTTGTCGAGGATTTATCGACAAATCTTGACGTAGCTGGCAGGAACACACTATCCAAAATTCCTATGCCTCTTGTTATAGTAGATAGTAGCGGTTATATACTATGGGTGAACTCTGTCTTCTCAGAAATAGTTTCTAAAAGTATTTATGGAAAAAATGTTAATGTTTTTATAAAGGATTTTAATATTCAAAAGATACTAGATAAAAATGGTGGCCAGTTTGAAAGGGTAATCGTTGAAAAAGATATTTACAACGTTCTAGCAAGTCCTGTAGAAGTTGGTGAGGATAAGCAGGGTAAGAGTTATATAATACTTTTGTATTTTATAAATAAAACAGATTACTATACAATGTATGAGACACATAATGAAAAAAAACCTGTAGTAGCTCTTATTGAAGTTGATAATTTTGATGAGGTTAATAAGTCTACTGAAGATATATACAGACCTGCACTAATAGCAGAAATAGATAATAGAATAAATGCCTTTGCAGCATCCATTGAAGGTATAAGCAGAAAATATGATGATACAAAGTATATAGCTGTAATGGAAAATAGATTTTTAAATCAGCTGATCGAAAAAAAATTTGATATATTAGATGATTTTAGAGGGATTGATGTAGGCAATAAAATGCCTGTGACATTGAGTATAGGCATAGGCAAAAATGCTGAAAGTTTTAATAAGGTTCATCAATATGCAGTTGCAGCAAAGGATCTAGCATTAGGTAGAGGAGGAGACCAAGCGGTTATTAAGGATGGTGACAAATTTTCTTTCTTTGGTGGAAAAAGTAAGGAAGTTGAAAAAAGGACAAGGGTTAAGGCTAGGGTTATGGCTCATGCAATAGCTGGTCTCATTGATCAAAGTGAAGAGATAATCATAATGGGGCATGATTCACCTGACATTGACTCCCTAGGAGCGGCCATTGGAATGTATAGGGGCTGTAAGTTAAGAGACAAGAATGCGTATATAATTTTGAATAGGGTTAATGATTCAATAGTAAGAATAGTTGATAAGTTAAATAAAAGCAAGGAACATCAGGGATTGTTTATAAATAACGAGTCTGCAATGCAGAAAGCTCAAAAAAATCCATTGTTAATCGTATGTGATGTCCATAGAAAAAGCTTTGTTGAATATCCGGATTTACTGGATAAGGTAAGTAATATAGTAATAATTGATCATCATAGAAAAAGTGTTGATTTTATAGAAAACGCCACCATATCATATATAGAACCCTATGCATCCTCATCAAGTGAGCTTGTAACCGAGTTACTTCAATACATGAATGAAAAGCCACAGCTCCATGAATTAGAAGCCCAAGCTCTAATGGCGGGGATATATGTTGATACTAAAAACTATACCTTTAAAACAGGAGTCAGAACATTTGAAGCAGCTGGATTTTTAAGAAGAATGGGTGCAAATCTAATTGAAGTCAGAAAGCTTTTTGCAGATGACTTTGAAACATATATTGAAAGAAGCAAGCTTGTAGCTAGTGCTGATATAACTAAGGGTATAGCTATTGCTATGCACAGGGGAGCTGTTAAAAATAGCTTAATAACACCCCAAGCTGCAGATGAATTACTTAAGATTGAAGGAATTGAAGCATCCTTTGTGCTTACTGAGATGGGAAATGATATAATAATAAGTGGAAGATCCCTTGGAGATATAAACGTCCAGCTAATACTTGAAACTATTGGCGGTGGAGGTCATATGACTATAGCAGGAGCAAAAATTCAAAATGTTTCCATAGATGAAGCAAAGCAGATGCTAATTGATTCAATAAATAATTACCTAAAGGAGAGTGACAAGAAATGAAGGTAATACTTAAAACCGATGTTAAGGGACTTGGGAAAAAAGGAGATATAATTAATACTTCTGATGGATATGCAAGAAACTATTTATTTCCAAAGGGAGTTGCTACTGAGGCTACTGAGGGGAATTTAAAAGTACAGGAAGCCTTTAAGGCAAAGGAAGCTAAGAAAAAGGCAGAGGAAGCAGATAATGCAAAGGAACTTGCAAAGAAGATTTCATCATTGTTCATCACAATTAGTGTTAAGACTGGTGAAAATGGGAAGCTTTTTGGTTCAATTACTTCAAAGGATATTGCTGAGGAGCTTAAATTGCAGCATGGCATTGATATTGATAAGAAAAAATTTGCATTAGATGAAGCAATAAAAACTGCAGGGGAATATAGTGTAGAAGTTAAGGTATATCCAGAAATTGCAG
>JBEQBT010000235.1:0-5392 GCA_041639705.1 Clostridiaceae bacterium
TTTGAGAATATTATTGATGGACTTCTTGACAGCGCAAAATCAGGTAGAGGTGTATTATCATATATGAAGCTTATTGAGCAAAAGGATGAATACACTCTTAAGCATTCAATAAATGTAAGCATTACTTCCATGCTTATGGGTAAATGGTTAAACTATAGTGATCAGGACATTAAAACATTGGGTACTTCTGCCATTCTTCATGATATTGGGAAGCTATTTATCCCTGACAGTATACTTAACAAGGCTACAAAATTGAATGAGGCAGAATTCAAAATAATGAAAAATCATTCAATGCTCGGATATAAGCTATTGAAGGATTCAAATATCAATAATGATCTAATTTTAAATGCTGTTTTAACCCACCACGAGAGATTTAATGGAGAGGGATATCCATTTAAACTCAAGGGTTATAAAATAGGTGAATTTGCAAGAATATTAGCAATATGTGATGTTTATGATGCCGTAACTTCTGATAGGGTCTATAAACAGAAGGAAAACCCTCTAGAAGGCCTAAAGGTAATATTTGATGATAGTTATAATGGACTTGATCCATATTTGTGCAAGGTATTTTTAAACAATGTTACAATAGCATATTGTGGAAGTAATGCAGTACTCAATAATGGTTCAGTAGGGAAAATAATTAAAATAATTCCTGAACATCCTACAAAACCATGGGTTGCAGTTGATGATTCTCTTTGCGATTTACAATTTTCAAATAATATTGAAATAGTTGATATAATATAAACCTTAGGATGCATATCCTGAGGTCTTTTGTTGTATGTATTTTATTATTGCCTCATCTTGAATTTCTTATTTGGTAGATATATTCACTGTTCAGAAAATCTTCTGATAAACCTTCTATAAATCTAATTGACACTACATATTGTATATGGTAATATTTAAACATCTAAATATAGATATACAGGAATATTTAGATGTCCATCCTCTTGACACTTGGTCTGGAGGTATTTATTATCTTTAAAATTAGTTCAATAGCTTAAGGAGGAAAATTGTAGTATGATTACAAAGATTAGAAAACGAGATGGTAGAGAAGTTCCATTTAATATTGAGAAAATTGCCAGTGCCATATTTAAAGCTGCAAGTGTTACTGGAGGTAAGGACTACAACACTGCACTTTCCCTTGCAGAAAAGATAGTAGAATATATCGAATGTAAACTAGATAAAAAAGTTCCTACAGTTGAAGAAATCCAGGATGCTGTTGAAAAGGTGCTTATTGAAACTGGTCATGCTCGTACAGCTAAGGAATTTATTCTATATAGATCAGAAAGAACTCGTGTCCGTGAAATGAATACTCGTTTGATGAAAATATATGAGGACTTAACCTTTAAGGATGCAAAGGATAATGACTTAAAACGTGAAAATGCAAATATAGATGGTGATACTGCCATGGGTACCATGCTTAAGTTTGGTTCTGAGGGTGCAAAGCAGTTCTATGAGATGTATGTATTAAACCCTGCCCATTCCAAGGCACATAAGGAAGGAGATATACATATCCATGACCTTGACTTTCTAACACTAACTACAACCTGCTGCCAGATTGATATTGAAAAGCTTTTCAAAAATGGATTCAGCACTGGCCATGGTTTTTTAAGAGAGCCTAATGATATAAATAGTTATTCTGCACTTGCCTGCATTGCAATTCAGTCAAATCAGAATGACCAACATGGGGGACAAAGCATACCTAACTTTGAATATGGTATGGCTCCAGGTGTTGGTAAAACATATACCAGGCTATACATACAAAATCTTGCTAAATCACTTAATTTACTTGCAGATATAGAAGCTGCAGAAGTAAAAGCTAAAGCTATAGTTAATGAAATACATAAAGCAAATGGATTGCTGCCTTCCCTTGGAAACATAAATAAATATCAAAGCTATGAGGCCCCAATACTTATGGAATTGGTTAAGGAAGAAAAAATAGTAAATAGAGCACAAGCATTCGCAGCAGAAAAAGCAGAAGCCGAAACTGATAGAAATACCTATCAGGCAATGGAGGCATTTATACATAACCTTAATACAATGCACAGCAGAGCAGGTGCCCAGGTACCCTTCAGCTCAATAAATTATGGATTGGATACTTCTGCAGAGGGAAGACTTGTAATTAAGAATATATTACTTGCTGCTGATGCAGGACTTGGAAATGGTGAAACCCCAATATTTCCTATTCATATTTTTAAAATTAAAGAGGGCATAAACTACAATCCTGGTGAACCAAATTACGATTTGTTTAAGCTTGCATGCAGGGTTAGTGCTAAAAGACTTTTCCCAAACTTTGCTTTTATAGATGCACCCTTTAACTTAAAATACTACAAGCCTGGACACCCTGAAACTGAAGTTGCCTACATGGGCTGTCGTACACGTGTTATCGGAAATATAAATGACCCATCTAGAGAAGTTACATATGGAAGAGGAAATTTAAGCTTTACTACCATCAACCTTCCTAAAATAGCAATTAAAAGCAATAAGAATATTAACGTGTTTTTCGAGGAGCTGGATAAAAAAATTGAACTCGTTGCATCTCAGCTTTTGGAAAGGTTTGAAATTCAGGCAGCAAAAAAAGTTAAAAATTATCCTTTCCTTATGGGTCAAGGTGTTTGGATGGATTCTGATAAGCTTGATTGGGAAGACGAAGTAAGAGAAGTATTAAAGCATGGTACCCTTTCAATTGGATTTATTGGACTTGCAGAATGTCTTAAGGCTCTAACAGGAAAGCACCACGGAGAATCTGTAGAGTCACAGAATTTAGGGCTCGAAATCATAGGCTTAATGAGAAAAAGAATGGATGAGGCAACTCAAAAATATAAGCTTAACTTTACTCTAATAGGAACACCTGCAGAAGGTACTGCTGGACGCTTTGTAAAAATAGATAATAAAACCTTCGGTTCTATTGAAGGAGTAACTGATAGGGAATATTACACAAACAGCTTTCATATACCTGTTTATTATAATATAAGTGCCTATGACAAGATAAGGCTGGAAGCTCCCTACCATGAGCTTACTAATGCTGGACATATTACATATGTTGAGCTTGATGGAGATCCATTAAACAATCTTGAAGCCTTTGAAAAGGTTGTTCGTGCAATGAAGGAAGCAGGGGTTGGTTATGGTTCGATAAATCATCCAGTAGACAGGGATCCAGTCTGCGGATATACAGGAATAATAGGTGATACTTGTCCTTCCTGTGGAAGAGAGGAAGGAAATATAAAATTTGAAAGAATAAGAAGAATAACAGGCTATCTGGTTGGAACCCTTGATCGCTTTAATGATGCTAAAAAGGCAGAGGAAAGGGATAGGGTAAAACATCTATAGAGGTGAGAGTAATATGAACACTCAGCTGAGAATTGCAGGAATAATAAATGAATCCATTGTAGATGGTCCGGGGATAAGGCTGGTTGTATTCACACAGGGCTGCAAGCACCACTGTCCTGGCTGCCATAATCCACAAACACACTCCTTTGATGGAGGTACTCTTATTAATATAGATGATATTATTAAACAGATGAAAAGCAATCCTCTGCTGGATGGAATAACCCTAAGCGGAGGAGATCCCTTTGAACAAGCTGAGGCCTTAAGTGAACTGGCACAAAAGGTAAAAAGTATGGGCTATAATGTCATGACATACACAGGTTATACCTTTGAATACATCCTGGAAAACAAGGATAAAAATAAGGGATGGGATAAATTAATTACCTGGACAGATATACTTGTTGATGGGCGATTTGAAATTGCCAAAAAAAATATGCTTTTAAAGTTCCGGGGTTCTGAAAATCAAAGGATCATTGATGTGAAGCAATCACTTGCTTCAAACAGAATAGTAGAAAAACATCTTTAAAAATATTTATAATTTTATACTCTTTAAGTAAAAAAGTATGCTTGCTTTAGTATTTAGCATACTTTTTTACTTTTTTTACTTGAATTATTCATCCGTTAGCAGTTTATTACACTCTTTTACTCCAGTTTCTCTTCTACACAATATTACTTTCGTTCCGATTTTTGTAAAATTCTTTAGAATAATAGCCCGCCAAGTAGCAATCCGCCTAGAAATGCTGCTCCAAAACCACACCATGGGCAGTACCCAAGAGCTCGAGTATAAGGATGAAATTGTCCACATCTTGGACAGATATATCCATATGGTGAGTATGGGTAACCATAGGGCATAATAAACCCTCCTTTCTCTTAATATGTAGAAGAGTTCAAGATTATCCGTGTATAAAAAAGTGATGACATTTCTAATGTGTTTTTCCCTATAATATTTATATTCTACTTATTTCTACATAATTTTTTCCTAGTATATTATATAAGATTAATATACTTTATGTGAATTGGATTTTAAGCTCATATTTTGCAGCAAAAAATGCTCAATTACTATAGCATGTTCCTAATTGTTGGTTATGAAGTGTATATTACAATTTGTACTTTGTTTTTTAGTTTACATTTTCTATTGGATAACCCTATTATTTAGTTATAATGGAATTATATAACTTCATTATAGGATTGATAGTATTAAAGATGATTCAAGAGTTTTTTATTTATTTAATGTGGTCATAAAGAAAGATATAGATTACTTCTATATTAAGAAGTACCTACTTTTTGATATCAATGAGTTACAAAAGGCTCATTAGTATAACAAACAAAATAAGCACAGTGTAATAAAACACTATTACTTTAAGGAGAAAGCTATGATTTTAATAAGAAAATTTAATTTTATTAACTTGCCATTTAAATTTAATATTTATATAAATGATGAATTTTTTGGGAAAGTAAAGATATTTCAAAAAAAAGAAATACCTTTAAAACCAGGTATGTATAATATTTGTTTAGAAATTTTCGGAATATACAAATATCAAACGATACAGATTAATGAAGAAGATAATATAATTTTAGAATTTAAGTTGTCGTCTATATTAGATATATGTATGTTTCTTCCACTAATAAACTACATAATAATTTATTTTTTCGTAACAAAAGAAGCAAATTATTTTACTACTTTAGGAATATTAATACCTGGTATCATATATACCGTTGTTTCATCAAGTAAATATGCCATTAGTACTAAAGTTACTTTAAAAAAGTGTACACCAAGAAATAAATAAAAATTAAAGCTAAGAAACGTTGAGTATCAACAGATTCCTTAGCTTTAATTTCTTTTTTTATTTCATCTGCTTTTTTATTCCCTTTTCAAGGCTATTTTCATAATCAATATATTCATAGACACTTTCGTCGAATAGGGCACTGAACCCTTTTAGTTCCTCTAAAGTTAGCTCCTCTATTGAACAACTTTTCTCCTCACAGTACAACACTATGCTGCCTACCACTCCGTGGGCATCTCTAAATGGCATTCCCTTTAGTACAAGGTAATCAGCAACTTCAG
>JBEQBT010000236.1:0-5368 GCA_041639705.1 Clostridiaceae bacterium
ATAACGTGCACTGTAGTGGCCGATGCCCACATCGGCATGTTATTTTCGGCATATGGGATTCCCACAATTGATGTAGGTATCGCCTACCACGTTAATGACCTGTCGATGTGGGCATCGACCACTACGGCCCAACCAGGGTGCCAACAACAGTGTAGGGGCGAACAGTGTTCGCCCCTACAGCACAAAAAATGGAGGCTCTCATAACCTCCACTAAAATCATTCTATAGGCTCTCAATCATTTCCTTATATTCCTTAACCATTTCCTCGGCCTTGGTTCTGTCTAGTTTGCCGTTTAGGGTTTTGGTTTCAAAATATCTTTCAGGTATTTTAATACTATCCAGGCTGTAGCCTAGTTTTTCTTTTATTTTGTATTTTAGCCTTAATATTTCTCTTGCAATTTCAGTTAGTTCTTCATTTGTTGTCTTGATTCCTACTGAATCCAATGCTTTTATGATTACATCCCTAGAATAAACCTTTCTTGCAAAAAGACATATTACAAGACTTGTTAACAGGTTTCTTTCTATTTCCTCATCAAAAATGCTTCCTACTAAATCCTTATTTTCCTTCTTTGCCTGATCAATTGAATATCCTGCATTATCAAGATGTGAATGCCTTGAACTAACTGCAAATCCAACTACGCTGCCATAACCTGTGTGATAACCTGGCATCTCATTTCCTCCAAGATGGCAAGCAAATTCATCACCACCATACCTTTTCGATGCATAGTCTACACCTTTACCCAATGCTTTATAAAAATCATTTTTAGCTCTTGCTATATACTGAACTGCAGCCATATAATTAGAAAGCACTCCAAATTCAAATGGCATTAATGTATCATCTAGGTTTATAATGCCTCTCTTATAACATTCTGTAGCCCACCCTAGGGCTACACCGGTTGATATGGCATCCAGTCCTTCACTCTCTACCACATCTATAAGCTGAAGTACTTCATCAGTATCCTTTAATCCTACAAAGCTGCCTAGGGCAAAAACCAATTCATGGTCATATGAAATATTTACTGATTCATACTCATAACCCGCATCAAATTCCCTTCTGAATTGACCTATGTGAATGCACCCAATTGGACAACCTGCACATGCAACCTTTCTAATAAGGTTATTTTCTGCAAAGCTTTCACCTGATATTTTCTCTGCATGTTCATAATGTGTAGTTTTTAGGTTTAATGATGGAAGTGAATTCATTTCATTTAATGGAACTACATTAATCGCAGTTCCAACTTCATGATATTTTTTCATTACATCTGTATTTAAAACAGTATTGAAAATACTATCATATGTTTCTCTATATTTTTTTCTATTTTCACTTGATATTTTTATAGAATTATCACCTATAATAACAATACCTTTTAATAGCTTTGAACCTAACACTGCACCTAGTCCAAGCCTTCCAAAATGCCTGTAGGTATCCACATTAACCCCTGCATAGGTAATAAGGTTTTCTCCTGCCCTTCCAATTCTCATGGAGCTTCTCACTCCACTTCCCTGTGTATGACCTCTTAGTATCTTTCCTGTTTCCTCAACAGATAAACCCCACATTGCCCTTGCATCCTTAAAATTGACCTTGTCATCTATAACAATATACTCAGGGTGCTTTGACTTTCCAGTAATAACGATTGCATCAGTTTCATTAAATCTCATTGCCATAGCAAGTCTTCCACCTGCATGACTCTCTCCATATTCACCTGTATGAGGAGAATAAAAAGCTGCAACAACTTTAGTACAAACCGGCATTACAAATGACAGTGGTCCTATAGCAAAAACTACTGGTTGGCAAGAATCAAGAGGCGGACAGTCTGTTTTTATATTCTCATCGAGAAGCTTTACAGCTAGCCCTGTTCCTCCTATATATTTCAGGAGATCCTCTCTCTTTTCATATCTATATTCTTCCTTATCAAGTTCTATATAAAGAACATTAATATAATCCTTACCAAGCATCTAAAAGACCTCCTTTAAGGCTATACATTTATGGGGGCAATAATTTGTACAATATCCACAATGGCTACAAATTATTGGATATCCATCACTGTCCATTCTTATTGCACTAACAGAGCAAGCAGCTTCACATGCATTGCATTTTTCACACTTATCCCTGTGAAAAACTACTCCGCCACCCTTCCTTAATGTTAGTGCACCAAACTTACATGCTTCCATACAAGCTGGATCAGTACATGCTCTACATATGTTAATAACAAAATCACCAGTAAAACCTCCAGCTGTTTTGACATCTATTGCTGAAATAGCTGCAGAGTATTCTCCTCTGAGCCTTGCACATGCTTGACGACATGAAAGGCAGCCTATACATCTTCTTCTATCTACTACCTTTAGAACATTAGCCAAGCAAAACACCTTCCCTTCCCAAATAAATTTTTAAACTATTTTTTTTAAATTATCCAGTAAATTGCTCATTGAATCATAGGAAATTACAGCAATATTTTTCCCTTGTTTCAGGCATTCACTCTTTGGATACACATATCCTATCCCCAGTTTAAAGGCCACTTTTCCCTTAGAAATGTTATTTTCAATAAAACTTATAAAGCTGTCATAGTTTTTAGCATTTATATCAAGTGAAGAAAGTTTCATATAATTATTCTTTTTATCTTTTCCTAAAATTTCTGCATATATCATTGCAAACTTATTTGACATTGCTAATTCCCAAACAACGCTTTTTTTATTTTTTATTACATCAAGAACGTACTGAGCATCAACCTGATTCTCAGATAGTACACCATTTTCTATTTTTAGATGATCAGAGTTCATTAATATAAATACTCTAAACTTACTACCCTCTACAATATGGTCCACATATATATTGCTGCTTCTCTTGTTGAAATTTTGAAAATCCTTCTCTAAAGTTAGTACCCCGCCAGTCTTTTTATGATGTATTTTCTGCATTTCATAACATAAGCTCCTAAAATGAAACTTTACATCATTTCTTCCTTTCTCGTATTCATTTTTTGACATTTTTTCCTTCTTCTTGAAAAAATCAAAATCAGCTGCCTGTAAACAATTAAAATCCATATGTACCCCTCCATCATAAAATTATAAAGGTGCTATTTTCCATTTAGTTTAGATTAATTATACACAACTGAACCAAAAAAGGAAATTAACACCTTAGCTTATTAATAATTTATAGATTTATTTGCTTTAATTAAATATTCAATGGATGTCATTTCATCACCCATATTTTTATGCATTTCAGAAAGTGAAATATATAACTTCCATTCAGCTTTTTTATCTCCTGCCTTTTGAATATAGTCAAGAGCCAAGAAAGCAACTATTTCAGCCCTGTCATAATCCTTCATTTCCGACAGATATTCAAATTTTTTCATAAATATTTCAATTAGCCCATAAACTGTTTCTTGATTTAGTATTCTTTCCTCTGCAGAATCTATTATTTCAAGAGCGCTTTTAACATTATGAATTTCCTTTATACGTTCTGCAAGATTAATATATGTATCGACAAGTCTTTCATCATTCCCCATACTTTTGTATTCAATAGCTTCCTTAAAATACTCAATGGACTTTTCCTTCTCTCCAATATCCCACAAGCATTGAGCTTCATTATTTTTTGCTCTTCCCATACCTAGATAATCATTTTTTTCCTTATATTTTGTGAAGGCTTCACAGAATTTTTCTAGGCTTACCTTATTTAGCTTTAGCTCTCTTTCAATTATTCCATTCATCATAAATATTCCAGGAAGAAATTTATCCTTTCCTGCCCATTCATTTACCGAAACAAATTCATTACATTTATTAATAAAATCCTTTGCTTGGTCAAATCTTTTTAATGCTAAGTTACATAGAGCAGTATCATATAATGCACGTGAAGCAATATCACAACTAATACCTTCAGAAATATATTTGTAAGCACTTAAATAATATCCTAGAGCCATGTCATACTTTTTTGTGGAGTATAAACAATTTCCTACTTTAATGTATAGATTTGCAATAACATTTAAATCCTTTGTTTTTAAATAATTTGTAAGAGACTTGACATAAAGATCAAATGCATTGTTATATTTTTTATTATCATAGTAAAAGTTACCCTGAAGAGCATAAAAAAAGCCTTTTTGATCGTCTTTAAGAAAAGAAAGTATATCTTCCATACCACTTATTGCATTTTTTGCTTCCTGATATTTTTTCTCATCATAAAGCGCTTGACTTATCACTTTATTTTTTTCAAATTCTTTTCTCCATCTCTCTTCTTCAGTCAGGGTGAAATATTCAACCTCTTCTTCTAATTTATCAGCGATATATAATAGTAACCCGGGGCTTGGCTTACATTTTCCCTTCTCAACAGCACTTATCTGAGCAGGTGTAACTTTATCCCCTGCAAGTTCTTTTAGTGTAAATCTCATCTGCTTTCTTCTTCTTCTAATCTTTTCGCCAATCTTTAGTTCCATGTCCCCACCCACTTCATTACTTATTTATGCCTAATCATTTAAGATGATTCCAAGGTTTTTATACAAGTCCAATCCCCTGTTTATAAACTTAAGGGCTAATTCCTTTTCTCCAATTTCAATGTAGAATTTACCTGTAATAACACAAAAATCCCCCAGTTGCTTATTGTAATCAAGTGCTTCCAAATATTTAATAGCATTAAGAAGTGTTTCCTCAGCTTTTTTTACATCATTTTTTTTACTATATATTTTAAATAGATATTCAAAACATTTAATCCTATATAAATGTTGTTCATAATCTAATTCATTCATTATACTTGATACAATTTCTAGTGCCTTATCATATTCCCCTAAGTAAACATAATTATCACATATAAAAAGCTTAGTATCAGGAATTGTATCATCATTTATATCATCCTTAAGCTTTAGTGCTTTATTCAAATGAATAAATGATTCTTCCATATTATGTCCCTTTGCAAAAATAACTCCAAGGTTTGTTTCAATACTAGCAATTTCATGTACATCATTTATCTCATCAAATATTTTTCTAGCTTCTCTTGCATACTTTAATGCTTCTTTAACTTTATTATCCTGGCTATATGCAATACTCAATATCATTAAGGTCTCTGCATACTCTCTTTTATTATCCAATAGCTTAAGCCTGTCCTTTACCAACAGGGAATAATCTATTGCTTGAGACATATTTCCCATTTTGCTTTGGCATATTGCAATATAGTAAAATATTTTAGCTTTTAATATTTCATCCATTAGGCTATACTCATTTAATATGTTGTCTGCTTGCATAAAATAATTAAGAGATGTTGATATATACCCCATTTCCAAGGTTATGGTTCCAAGAAGAATAAAGCTTTTTATAATATCTTCAACGCTTTCTGTTTTTAAAAAAATGCTGTTTGCAGATATGCAGTACTGTTGGGATTCTTCAAG
>JBEQBT010000237.1:0-5341 GCA_041639705.1 Clostridiaceae bacterium
TCCCTACTTACCATTATGCTGGCAGCCAGAATTTACAAAGGACTTCTTTTATACACTGGACAGAAGCTTAGCTTTAAGATGATAGGCAATGTATTAAAAACTAATAAATAAAGCTCTAAGCCTTTCCAGTGTGGGAGGGACAGTTCTCATTTATTCCGGTATATTAGGTGTGACTTGTGACGTGGCTGTCACCCTTCCCATAACACCATCGTTTTGGCTTTAACACCGTCTTTGCCAAGCTTGATGATGTAGCACTTGTAATAACAATTAATGTTAACATTACTGCAAATATTGCTGATAATCTTGCTCCAAATTTTGGCATAGATGTACTCCCTTAATGCGTAAAGTTACTATATTTTTAATCAATTTATATTATACATTTTTAAATTTTTACTCACAAAGTTAAAAGTATCATTGTTTACCAGATATTCTCAGGGTGGCAGCCATATGAGTTATTACTAATTCATGCAAAAGTAATAACTCATATGGCTGCCATTTATCCGGTGCTCTTTTATAAAAATTTGCTGCAAATCGGCATGTTCAACAACAAAATTGGCTTCCGTTGACCGAATCATGGCAATCACTGAATATATTTTGATGGAATTACATTGTCTATTTCAAATGTCATTATTGCTCCGGATTCATACAATTCTATTAAATCTTGGGCTTCTCCATATATTAATGCTCCATAGGTATTGACTCCCTTTTCTTCTGCGTAAACTAAAGCACCTTTATAATCATATGCTCTAGAATCTCCTACCAGTGCAGAAACTGCCTCCTTATGATCCACAAGATATCTTAGAAGGCTTTTATAACGCATAGCATATATGTCTGGCAATTTTTCATAATTTCTCATATAATCAACTAACTGGAACCCCGGATACTTTTCTTCATCAACTACATCACCAGATTGAAAACTATCATTAGGTCCAATGGAAAAGCCCACTAATTGCTGTCCTTGTTTTTCATTAGTACGAACTGCAATCCATTTAAAACCAACTTTTGTATATTCATTCTTAACCTTAAATAACTCTTCCATGGTCAAATCCTCTGAAAAACGAGTCCATGCCGAAATATATGAAGTAGCTGGTAACTTTTTCACATCTTCAATTTGTGTATTTGAATATCCTCTTATGCTTTCCAATGCTTTTTGATATTCCTCGCTTCCTTCCTCAGCAATGGAAAATTCGCCGAATGCTCTATATTTACGAGGATAAAAATCTTCAAAGGTACCTATACGCATATTTCTCCTGATTTGAGCATTAATTGTCTCTTTTTCCTTTGTGAATAAATTTTTTCTTGTATAGATTAAATCATATTTGCCGAAGCCCAAATCCCCAGCGAAAACAGAAACCAATCCATATCCAGGCATTGAAACTTCAGTAATCGCTCTTAAATCAAAGGATATATCCTTAGAATATTTTTGTCCTCCGGTTTTGGCAGTAGGATTATAATAATTTTGGGAAACTAATGGAGATATGACATACTGAGTTATCAAAAAAATAGCTAAAACACAAGCAACTGATATACCTATTACTGCAGCCAGTCTTCTGTTAACTGTCCTATTAATCTCTCTGGCTATATTCTCATTATTATTTTTACTTTTTTTATTAGATATTTCATGATAGCTGTCATCTTCCAGACCAATGGATTTTTCTATCTCTTCTGCCAGGTAATCATTTATTGCTTCACTTTTTTCAAGTTCTTCTTCCACAAGTAACCTTTCTTCATTTGCTAATGTGCCATCTTTATACCTTTTTAATAGTTCACGAAATGTCATATAAAATCCTCCTTATTCATAAGTTCCTTCAAGAATTTTCTTGCTCTGCTGATTAACATCCTGCCCGCTCCAGGTGAAATATTCATAATTACTGAAATTTCCTTCAGTTGTATGTTGCTAAAATAATATAGTGTAATAATCTCTTTGTAAGTCTGAGGAAGGTATTGAATAGCTTCATATAAAATCAGTCTTTCCTCCTCCTTAATTAGCGAACCTAAAACATCCATTTCAGAAATTGTTATAATATCCTTATTAAGATTATTAGACAGATACTTTTTCTTTTTAATTCCATCCAGCCAAAGATTTTTGCATACACGTAAAAGCCAATATTTAAATTCTCCATCATTTTTATTCAATGAAATTAATGCCTTGAAAAAAGTGTCACTCACTAATTCCTGAGCTTCATAATGCTCCTTGCAAAGTGAAAAAGCATATAGATATACTTCTTTAGCATATTGCTTATATAATTGTTCTAATGATTGATTGTTCATATGCTTTATCACCCTTTCACCTAATAAACGATTGAAAATAAAAAATGTCACTCTACAAAAAAATTTACACAAGCAATTAAGTAAAGTTAATAAGCCTGTTTTGTATGGATTTAAAAAGGGTTGTCCAATGTATTGGCTCTGGCATAGTCTACTGGGTATGGATGCTTAGTGCAATTTTTATGGCTGGTGCTTATTGGATTCCTCAGGTCATCTATTCTTCATAAGAAATAATAGGAGTTCCCTCCTCTATATTTTCAAAAATCTTTTTAGTTAAATAAAATGGGGCATTTACGCATCCATGTGTTCCGCTTCTCTTGTATATATCTCCTCCAAAAGAATATCTCCAGCTTGCATCATGTATTCCTATATTCCCGTAAAAAGGCATCCAATAGGTTACTTCCGCTTCATAATCTTCTCCTACTAAGGTTGCACTCTCTTGTTTATAATTAAGCATATAGGTTCCAAGGACAGTTGAATATCCCTTATTGGGATTGCCTGTTACCACGGAACCATGGGTTATCAGCCTGCCATACTTATAAAACCATAAATGCTGTCTTGTTATATTTATTTCTACATAGGTATTGCCTATTTCTTTTTCATCCCTGGATAAAGCCCTTTGAGAATATACAGGTTCCTTTTCCAGTACTTCACCAAGCTTTATATTTTCTAATAATGCTTTTGTTTCAGTAGCACGATTGATTTTCCACCCATAAAGGCCACCCTTAACTTCTACTATTTTACCAAGGGAGGTTTTAAAACTTCTTGCTGCTCCTACTGTATCATATTTTTTACTTAATACCTGCATATATTCCCTAACTGCCTTTTCATTTATTACTGCATTCAAATTTTCATCAACACTAAGCCATTCATTTATTATATTACCATCCAATATGACCTTTTCAGTTCCAAATATATAAGTGATTTTTGCTGATACATACTTGTTTAGTAAATCCCTGGTTTCAGGAGCTTTATCAGATCTTATAGTGTATTCTGGATTTTCATAGCATTGCTTTTCATTTAAATCTAATTTCTTTTCTCCTTTTAATATACTAATTTCTATAGCTTTATTAAATTTATCCCTATTTATCTTATTTCCATATACTTCTTCAATCATTTCATAGGAACCATTTGAATACTTAAAGCTTACATTTCGTGGTTCTATAATAACTTTATTCAAACCATTTAATTCCCCTATTTTATTTTTCAGCTTATCCTTGCTATAAATAAATAAATCATCAGCATAGTATTTTTGACTCTTTATTAATGGGCTTATCCATTTAAATGAATTTTGAATATGATAAATTTTGTAAATGCTATTTTTTTCATTGAACCGCATTTCTATATCCTGTCCAGTTATTTTTTCTATTTCCCCGTTTCTTTCTATTAACTGCAGCTTATAATCTTTAATATAACTTTTAATTATATCATCTGCATCCTCGTATGCTTTTAATGAGACATCAACTCCGTTTATTACCGTGTTAAAGAAGAAGTGATTAGCAAAATATATTGAACCGAGCAAATATATCAATACAATTGAAGCTGTTAAAATAATAATATTCCCTGCAAATTCATTTTTGAAAAGCTTTTTTATTTCAATATTCTTCATACCTGTTTATACCCTTCATCAAAAACATAATCTATTAAATAACTAATTAATAATATGTTTATATTTTTGATTTTAAGACTTTGGTTTCAAATATAGGGTAAGGCAGCCATATGAGTTACATGCAAAAGTAATAACTCATATGGCTGCCATTTCTCATTCAAAGTCCTCATCAATCTCAGCCTTCCAATCATCATTTATCCTTCCACTCGCTCTCATCTCACTAACTACACAGCTAACCACATTATAATTCAATTTCGTCCCTTCACTGTCCCCATTATAATTTGCGGCCCTGTCAGCCCCTATTCCAAATCTTGCGGCTGTAGAAATAGCGTCAATGTTGGCACCTAAAAAAATAAACTCCCATCCGTACTTTTCCTTCTCAAGTTCAACCATTTTTCTAATTTTATCGTAGGTATATTCTTGGCTGGCATTTTCCATACCGTCAGTTGTTATTACGAATATGGTCTTGTCCGTGCGCTGCTCTTCCATGGTGTGTCTTTGTGCATTGACTATTTTTTGAATCGTCCTGCCAATAGCATCTAGTAGTGCTGTTGTGCCCCGGACAAAATAATCCTTTTCTGTTATCAGGCTGACACCCTTGATGTTTATTCTGTCATGAAGGAGCTGGTATTGGTCATCAAAAAGCACTGTAGTTACGATGGCTTCACCCTCTTCATCCTTCTGTTTATTAATCAAAGAATTGTAGCCGCCTATGGTGTCGGATTCCAGTCCTGACATTGAACCGCTCCTATCAAGAATAAATACTAATTCTGTTATATTTGTTTTCATAATTGTTATCCTCCCTTTCATTTATGATAATAGGATAACAATTTATTGATGGTTATTGGTCGCTTTTAAAGCGACATTTTATGCTCCAAGTATGGCTTGGTCAAATGCAAACAATACCTCGTTTATCTCATATATGTTGTAATTGCCCTTCTTGATGAAGTACTCGATAATAACATCGAATTTGCTGCTGTGGGAAAGGGTATAGCCTGCCTTGTCCAGCAGATCCAGGGTTTGATCCAGGTTAAGCATCAAGGCAATTGCAAAAGCTATGGCTGTATTTTTGCTGGGATTATAGCCCTTGTTCCTTCGTATTTTAGAAAAAAGCTTGCGGTCAACATTTGCCCTTTTGTAGGCCTCCACATCCGTCATTCCCTTTTCATCAATTAGCCTTAAAAGCATTTGTGAAAAGGATTCATCAAGATGGCTTATGATATCCTCCATGCTGGGCCTTTCCATATATTCAATTTCAGAGGCAGCCGGAATATTGTAAGAGCAGGATTTCTGCATTTCCCAGGTTCCTTGTAATTCATAGTTTTCCAGCCCTCTTCGCTTTTCATTAATGCTGTGCTCTTCAACATAGTTGTCATCAATATATTTTTCAATTGAAGAAAAAAGCTTTTCACTTAAAACAAAGGCTTTCTTATCATATACAACCAAATAAACCCTCATCTCATG
>JBEQBT010000238.1:0-5337 GCA_041639705.1 Clostridiaceae bacterium
TAGAAAGAATTCCTCCACGTGTTAAAATCAGAGAAAATGCATCTGTGGAATTCCCACATATAATGCTATTAATTGATGACCCAAATGAAGAAATTATTGAACCCTTGGCAAATATGAAGGATAAGCTTCAAAAGGCCTATGACTTTGATATGATGATGGGCGGAGGCCATATAAGTGGATATAAGATAGATGATGAAGAAATACTTTCAAAGATAATAAAGGGCTTCGAAAAGCTTGCAGATAAGGAAGTATTTAATAAAAAATATGAATTAACCTCAGATAAACCAATACTTCTATTTGCAGTTGGGGATGGAAATCATTCACTAGCTTCTGCAAAGGCTCATTGGGAAAATGTTAAAAAGACACTTTCAGCAGCAGAGCAGGAAGACCATCCAGCTAGATTTGCACTAGTTGAGGTTGTAAATGTTCATGATAAGAGCCTTATAGTTGAACCAATACATAGAGAACTATTTAATGTTGATGAAAAATCCTTCTTTGAGGCTGTAACTGCATATTTCAAGGAAAATGGAAGCGAAGTTAGGGTTGAGTATCATGGAAGCAGAACAATAATGGGCATTGAGGAACTGGCAACACTAGGAGACCTGCATAAGTTCTCATTTGTAACAAATGAAGGTTCAGGTGTAATCACAATAAAGCATCCAAAGGCAAATATACCTGTTGGAACAATTCAAGCATTCCTTGATGAGTACTTGAAGAGCAATCCAAAGGTAAAGATAGACTATATTCATGGAACAGATGTTATAGATGAATTATCAAGAAAGGCTGGAAATATGGGTTTCATACTTCCTCCAATCAGCAAGAGTGATTTATTCAGAACAATAGTGCTTGATGGAGTTATGCCAAGAAAGACCTTCTCCATGGGAGAGGCCCATGAAAAGAGATATTACATAGAGGGTAGAAAAATAGTACTATAATACAAATGGCCGCAAATAGATAATCATCTATTTGCGGCCATTTTTGTATATTTATAGGGACAGTTAACAATTATTTCATTAACTTGAAAATTGTTAACTGTCTTTTTGACAAAAAATAAATAGGAACTGAAAGGGATTTTTATAATACAACTGTTGCAATTCCTTTTCTTAAAATGCTGCATTAACTGTAGAAAGCTTAGTAATCGCCCCCTTAACAATGTACTGATTCAGCAATGAAGGTCATAAAATATATTAATGAGTACAAGTGAAGGAAAAAAAGTTTTTTTGACCAAAATAAGTGCAATTACTCTTAAAAATATTTTAAGAGTATATCAATATTAAAATTTAAGGAGGTAGAAAATGAACACAACACTTCACGTAATTCTAAACATTATAGTGATGCTTGTACTTGTCTATGGGCTGATTTGGATGCAAAAGAAGCATTATTCCTTTAATGTAAGAGTTCTTTTATCTTTGGTGACTGGCATCTTGTACGGTGGGGTGCTGCAGCTGCTTTATGGGCCGGGAAGTCCTGTAATCAAGGGGGCAAATACATGGTTTTCCATGATTGGAGGTGGATATGTAAGACTCTTAAATATGATCGTTATTCCACTAATATTCGTATCCATATCCTGCGCAATTATTAATCAAAATTCAAAGAACCTTGGGAAGAAAGCAGGTACAATTATTGCAATACTCCTTATTACAGCGGGACTGTCAGCCGCTGTAGGTGCCTTTACAGCAAGTTCCTTTGGCCTTAACGCCAAGGAAATCCAGGCAGGAGATGTTGAACTTAAGCGAGGCCAGGCACTTGAAGCAAGCCTGAAGGATTTTCAAGCAAAGTCCTTTCAGGACAAAATAGTAGAAATCATACCTACAAATCCATTTTATTCAATGACAGGCCAGGGAGGAGCTCCAGCCTTGTCAGTAGTGGTATTTGCAGCCTTTGTTGGTATTGCAGCCATGGGGATAAAAAAGAAGCAGCCAGAGTCGGGGGAAGTCTTTATCAGGTTTTTAAATGCATTGCATGATGTGGTTATGAGAATGGTAGCCCTGATATTAAGGTTAACTCCCTTTGGAGTATTGGCACTGATGACCAAAATGGTTTCTACAAGCAATTTTGCCAGAATAACTGAATTGATGAATTTTGTTCTGGCATCCTATACAGCAATAATAATAATGTTTGTAATACATTTTATTATACTTGCTCTCAACGGACTAAACCCACTAACCTATATAAAAAAGGCAGCATCCGTATTAGCCTTTGCCTTTACTTCAAGAACAAGTGCAGGAACACTTCCCCTTAACGTTAAAGCAATGACCGGACGCCTTGGGGCTTCTGAAGGAGTTGCCAATCTCTCAGCTTCACTTGGAACAAGTATAGGGCAAAATGGCTGTGCAGGCATATATCCTGCAATGCTGGCCGTTATGATAGCGCCAACCATGGGAATAAATCCAATGGAGCCGGGGTTTTTAATCAAGCTGATCATCATTACAGCCATTGGCTCCTTTGGTATAGCAGGAGTTGGTGGGGGAGCAACCTTTTCTGCCCTGACAGTATTATCTGCAATGGGGCTTCCTGTAGGCCTGGCTGGACTGTTAATAGCAATAGAGCCTCTTATAGATATGGCAAGAACAGCTCTTAACGTAAGTGACTCAATGGTAAGCGGATTGGTTACAGCAAAATACATGGGCGAATTGGACTTAAATGTCTATAACACAAAGGATGGAGGGGAGCTTGGGGCAAGCTAACAGCAAGTGTGACAGGCACGTCACAAGTCACATCAAATAATAGCAGGGACGGTTAACATATATTTTAATAAATTGTTAACCGTCCCTTACATTAATCTTCTTTATTCAGTTCTAGAATAATAATGTGTGAAGTTTCTTTTGCGTTAATTAAAATATCCTCCTAAACTATTTCCATGGCATCCCTGTCAACTAATTCAATATTATTTATTATTGAATTTCCTTATATCTGAATTAAATAGGCTTGCCTTCCTTTTGAGAAACAAAACTAACGGAGCCATATGATGTATTATGCAATTTTCTATAATAATAGTATAATTATGTACAAGCATGTAAATAATTAAAAAAAACCTCGAAGTTGGTGAAAAAATGGATATAAACAGTAAGCTTACAAAACAAATAGATGAAACAAGGTATCTAACTGCAGAAAATGCATGGAGATATAGGACCATACTCAGATTTTTCTATCTACAGTATGAGAAGATGAAATACTGGATGTATAAGGAAGACGTGTTTGAGGAATTGAAGAGGCACGAAGAGTTTAAGGATTATACAATTGACCTTATAAAACAGGATCTGGATGTATTGATTGTATGGAAAAACCTCCTGCCAATCCAGGACACATCAAGGGTAGCAACTGTAGAAGAATTTAAAAACAAGCAATTCAGATATCGCATTTCAGAATATTCAGTTGAAATTGAAAGATTGACAATAAAGCTTGAAAACCTGTCTATTGAGAATGCATCTCTAGAGCCCTCGCTGCTTGAGAGAATAAGGGAGGAACTAGAGAAGTTTAAGTCCATAGCAAGTCAAGATGAAAAAATAGTGGGAGCCTGGTGGCGCTCTTTAAATGACAGTTTTAAAAGGCTTAATCAGAACTATCAGGACTATATAGGAGTTTTTTACAGCATTAAGGCTGAGGAAATGATGAAGACAAGGGAATTCTTGGTTTACAAGGAAAGGTTCATAGATTACCTGAGGGATTTTATAAAGGGACTTCAATACAATGTATCTGCACTTGAAGGTGTAATAATGTCAATAGACCCTGAAGATGAAAAAAAGGTAATAGAAAAAATATTTTCCTACGAAAAATCCATACCAAGGCTTGATAATGAAGTCCCAGATTATGAAATCATGGACAACATAAAGGGCAAGTGGCAAAGCATAAGGGCATGGTTTACAGCCATAGGAGGTCATGACAGCGAAGCCTCAAGGCTTTTAGATACAACAAATGAAATTATTAGAAAAATCACACGCTATGCTGCACAGATTGCTGAGAGTAGAAACAGTGCTGCAAACAGAAAGGAAGAGTATAAGAAACTTGCTAAAATGTTCATCTATTGCACTAACATGGAAGAAGCTAATAAGCTTTCAGCCCTCTCCTTTGGAATATTCAACATGAAACATATTAGGGTAAATGGAGAGAGAAAAACTGAAAGCATTAACTCAGGAATATACGAGGAAGAGTCCTTTGAATACACAATAAAGCCAAGAATTAGAAACTACAGGGAAAAGGGTATTCGAAGCCCAATTAAAAGTAATCAGGAGAAAAAATCCCAAATGCTTGAGAAGATAATGAAGGAGAGGCAGGAGGAGAAGGAAATACTCGAAAGTTATATTGTAAATAACTGTATCGAGTTTGAAAAGCTGCCTGTAATAGAAGCCCATGTTAGGGCGGCCCTTTTAAGATGGCTTACCAAGGGAATAAACTCTCCAGATATGAGATCAAAAACGGAGCATGGAAGGGTATACAGGGTTGTACCACCAGAAAATTCAAATCAATCCTGTAATGTTGTATGTAGTGATGGTACCTTCATTATGCCAGCATTCAAAATAGAGTTTATCAAACAGTAAATTCTATTTATAACAATATGGAATAAAGGAGAGTGAAGTATGAAGGAGCTTGAGATACTTCTGGACAACTATTGGATTAGCAAGGATGAGGAAAAGGAGCTTTACTACAGAGTAAAGGATGGAATAAGTGATTTCAAGGGGTTTTTAACGGATAAACTAGGATACCATTTAATCATAAACCCCTATCTTATAAAGCTGGAAAAGCTTCCAGGATGTGCAGAGGAATGGATGGGCATAGAGGAGTTTGAAAGCACAATGGAATATGGGTTTTTGTGTATACTTTTAATATTCCTTGAGGACAGAGGAAGGGAGGAACAGTTTGTACTATCCCAGATTACTGAATTCATACAGGCCAATTACCCGGGGGATGAGAAGGTGGATTGGACACTTTTCAAGCATAGAAAATGCCTTATTAGGGTAATGCGTTTCGCAGCAAAAATAGGACTTCTAAGGCTGAATGATGGAGACGAGGGAAAATTTGCAAATGACTTGGAGCAGGAGATACTCTATGAGAGTACAGGACTTTCAAGATATTTTGTGAGAAGCTTTTCACAAAACATACTAGGTTACACCTCCTACAGGGATATTGAAGATGCAGAAATTATAGAAATAGACAAGGACAGGGGCATATTGAGACGGCAGAGGGTATATAGAAGGCTTGTTATGTCACCTATTGTATATAACGAAGGAGCTGAGGATTCAGATTATGCTTACATTAGAAATTACAGGGGAATGATGGAGAATGATTTTGAAAAGTACCTTGGACTTCCCCTTCATGTTCATAGAAATGGTGCCCTTT
>JBEQBT010000239.1:0-5331 GCA_041639705.1 Clostridiaceae bacterium
GAATGAGAATGTTGCCTGAAGTAGTTATCAGTTTCATAGGCCATTGATTTAGTTGGATCTTTCTTTATTTTTTTTGCATATACCATTAAATATGTGCAAGCAAGGCCTGTTGTAATTATCCACATAGCAATTCTGAAACCTGCCCCAGACATAACCGGAACCCCTGCAATACCCTGAGCAATGGCAATTCCAAAGGGATTCATCCATGAAGTTGCATTTCCAACCTGGCTTGCTACAAAGGTAACTCCTATTCCAACCAGAGAGTCATAGCCCATAGCTACTACAAAGGGTATTACAATCATTGCAAATGGAATCGTTTCCTCTGACATTCCGAATATTGCTCCCCCTAATGAAAAAAGAATAAATAAAGCAGGCACCGTAACAAATTCATATCCCCTTGATATCTTTATGAAGGCATATATACCGGAGTCAATGGAACCAGTTCTTAAAAGTATTCCGAAGGCTCCTCCAATAACTAATATAAATGCCACAATTCCTACTGCAGAGCCATATTTATCACCGGTAACAAGCCCCTCAAAAACATAATTTAAAACTCCAAAACCTTTATAATCGTCTGTACCCCATATACGTGCCTGGGACTTTAACTTTTTAGTAGTATCATATACTGTATCCTTATACAATCTATATAGCGTCGGTTCGGTAAGTCCAATCTCGTCCAGCTTATCCTGTGACCACTGTTCAGGTGATGTTGCTAAAAATTCATCAAGTTTTGACTTGTCCACGCTGATATCCTTTAGAGTGTTTTCATCCTTGCTTAATTCCTGAAGTTTAATATTAAGTTTTTCCAGGTCAAGATTATATTGATATCTAAAGGATTCGTTTATAAGTACTGTCCTTGCTTTTTCCTTTCCATCTGCATTTTTATACGTAACACTTTGGGTATCAAATTTGCCAAGTGGAATTAAAAATGTCAGAAACCATAACAAAACAACTACTGCAAAAATGATTAAATAAGTATGAGGCATTTGAAACTGTTTTGTCATAACCTTTGTTTTGCTTTTCAGTTTAGTTTGCATTTAACTTTTCCCCCTTTAATTTGGTATGCAATATAATGACACAAAGAACTTATTTTATTAATATAATGCAAATCCTATGCCAGGACAAGTATGTATTAAATCCAACCAAACCACAGAAAGCATAAGTAAAAATTAATAATAAAATTGAAATATATGTTATTGGTTTTTAAATGGCTATAATTATAAACCAAAAGACCAAATAATACACCATTAAGGCAATTATTATTCAAGCTTATTCAAGAAAAGAAGGTGATTTAGCTGTTTTATAGAATAATACAAAAAGGTATTACATTATATATATTGTTTTAAATGTTTTCAGGCTCTAATTGCAAAGCAAGTGAAAATTTTTTTAAAAAGGTGATTTGTATGAAAAAGAGTATTACATTAATAACTGGTTCCAACCACACAAAGGCTGTGCTTTTAGAACAGCTGATGGACTATTTGCCTACTGATATAGAAATAAAGGGATATGCTTTTGATGAGGGCATTGAGGGAGTAATAAGAGATGATTTGGTTATATTATCAAGTGAAACTGTAAAGGAAGATTTGATTAATGCGAATATATTTGATTATAATTGTGATTTAGTTATTGCAAAAAGAACTATCAATTTCGACTATATAGATAAAATTGTATATCTGCCTGTTGGAACGAATGTGCTTTTTGTAAATGATTCGGCAGAGCCAACCTATGACAGTATAGAAGTACTTAAGAGGATAGGTTTTGATTATTTAAATTATATTCCATTTTATCCGGGACTTAAAGGAAGCTTTGAAGATATAAAAATAGCAATTACCCCGGGAGAAGTAGATAAAGTTCCTAATCACATAGAAAAGGTTATAGATATTAAAGCAAGAATCTTTGATTTTGAGACTATTATCGAAATACTTAAGAAACTTGATTTACTCGATAAGCGCACTAATTTATATTCACAAAAGTATCTTAAAAAAATTATTGATACTGCAAAAAGGCTTTCTCAATCCAATATTGCCGTAAACGAATTAAACAAGCATTTAAGCCTTGTTATTGATGGTTTAAACGATGGAATACTTTTATATGACGCTAATGGAAGAATAAGTGTATTTAATGAAAATCTAAGAAAAATGCTTAATATACATCAGCAGAATATAGTTGGAAAAAGCATAAACAGTATAATATACAATAAAAGTCTTGTGGAGTTTTTAGGAAATGAAAATGTTAATTATGAAGACAAATTTTTCACTATAAATAATACAAAAATTGTTGTAAATAGATTTTATGTTTCAAAGGATAATTCAATTGTTGCAGTATTTAAAAATGTGCAGGAAACTATTGAAATAAATGACAGGTTAAAGAGAGAGTTTATTAAAAAGGGTTTATATGCAAAGCATTGCTTCACGGATATTATAGGAAATAGTGAAAAGATTGCAAATGCAAAGACTATTGCAAAAAAACTTTCTAAAAGCAATTTAACAATATTGATTGAAGGAGAAAGCGGAACAGGTAAGGAACTTTTTGCAAGCTCTATCCACAATGAATCAGGGAGAAAAAACGGCCCCTTCCTTGCTGTAAATTTTAGTGCCCTTCCGGATGAACTTATTGAAAGTGAATTGTTTGGTTATGAAGAAGGTGCTTTTACAGGTGCCAAAAAAGGTGGCAAAGCTGGTTTATTTGAACTGGCAGATGGAGGCACGATATTTTTAGATGAAATAGGAGATACTACACTTAAACTTCAGGCAAGACTTCTTAGGGTGCTTCAGGAGAAGGAGGTTATGAGAATAGGTGGGACAGAAATTAAGCCTGTTGATGTAAGGGTTATAGCAGCAACAAACAAGAATCTTTCAAAGATGGTGCAGGAAAGAAGCTTCAGAGAGGATTTGTTTTACAGGCTGAAGATGGGATATATTAATATTCCGACTCTTAAGGAGAGAAAAGATGATTTAAAAGTTTTAATGGAATATTTTGTGAGGCAGGAAACTAATGAAGACATAACCTTTTCACCGGAAGTGTTTAGTGTACTTTATGAGTATCAATGGTATGGGAATATACGTGAGCTAAAAAATACTATAATGTATATAATGGCTGTAAAGGAAGAAAATTATATAACCTTAAAGGATATTCCGAATAAAGGTTTTTTTGAACAAAATATAAAAGAAATTGTTCATGAAGGTGAAAAACAGAATTTTGAACTTGATGATGAACTTAGAACAATACTTGAGATAATTCATAATTTAAGGGAATCAGGTAAAATTGCAGGGCGGGAAATAATAGAAAAAGAAACCATGGGAACAACCTATGAATTTACCAAGTACCAGGTGAGAAACAGACTAGACAAGCTTGAGGGAATGGGACTGATTATTAAGAAAAGAGGCAGGCACGGAACAATACTCACAGAAAAGGGGGAAAGATACCTGCAACTGGCAGGTAGGTAGCAGTGACATTTACTTAACATCTATAATCTCACTCAACATCTGTTCTAGTATTTGAAATAAAGTCAGGAGTTGACACAAACGGCAATGACTTGTTCAAAAACATTTCCCTGAAAATGAAATATGGTATCCTCGGTCTTTTCTGTTGTTTTGGTGGCATAAGAAAACCTCCATTCACAGTTTAATCATTATTATGATTTCCTGTAAATGGAGGTTGTATTTTGTCATTGAAACACTTAGTATATGTCCCTAGTCTAGTCCTACATTGCCTTTCATTAATCCATTGTCTGATGAATCAATAGTCATAATTGGAACCTTATTTCTCAGATTATTTAGTCAAATACAAAACCTTCCTAATATTAAATCAGGAAGGCCTAGGATAAATTTAAACAATAGGAGCTCCGCAGTATTCACATTCACCTGCTGTGCCCTTTACTATAGTGTTGTTAGCACCACAGCTTTTACATGTAACGACTATCATTCCAACATTATTTGCAGTGTTATTTTCTTGTTTCGGTACTACATTTTGTACAGGCATTATAAGTTCACGGTTTGCTTCGTCTATATATGCTCCTGTAAAATATCCTTTGTCAATCATTTTCTGAAGGTCTACCTTTACCTTGTCAGCAGGGAGTCCTGCTGCACCTGCAATATTGTCAATCAAATGTATATGCTGATTCCCTACAATATTAATATATTTTTTAAATTTAGCAGCATTTGCTTTCATCTTTCTTCCAAAGAATATTAACACTGCTCCTGCTCCAAGGAAAAATATAATCATGCTAACATCTTCCCCAGTCATACCTTCAGATACCGAAACAGCGATTCCTAGAGTTGAAAAAGCTACAAAAACCCATCCTATAATTTCAACTACCCGCCCTGAGAGCATTTCTGCTTTCTTGTCAGAAGCAATTCTTCTCCAGAGCAGGATGGCTCCAACTGGCCAGAATATTATAAATGCAATGATGATACCAGACCAGGATATCCACCATGATATTTTAGTTTAATCTGTCCATTTAAATGATTTCTATCATTGTTTTCAGAATAATTAACTCCCATTACTTTCAGCTTCTTCCTATTATTTTATTTCTAAAGGAGACCCACAGAATTCACATTCACCATAGCTGCCATTTCTTACCTGATTTTTAGCACCGCAACTTTTACATTCAACAACCTTTACACTGCTTAGTTCTACACTATCATCAACTTTATTAGAAACACCATTTTCACTTCTTCTATCTAAAACTATTTCATGGGATACCTTATCTATGTGAGCTCCTTTAAAATATCCTTTGTCTATCATTTTTTGAAGATCTGTCATTACTATATTAATAGGCTTTCCAACAATAGATGCAATATTATCAACTACTATTTGATTGTTATTCAAAATGATATCTATATAACGTCTGAATCTTTTGACTTTCTTTTTAATTTTTATACCATACACTATAAGAGCAATACCAATAAGTTCAAATATAATCGAAATTAAAAGTCCACTTGCTTTGTCACCAGAGGTCATATCTGAAGGACTAAGATATATTATTAATCCTATTACCCAGAAAACTGCAAGTGGCCATCCGACAATGCTTGCTATCTTCCCCTTTATTATCGCTACCATTATTTTAGACTTTGAAAGCCTATTTCTATTTTCCATAATAGCAACCTCCACTCTTCAGCTGCTTTACAGCCATGTTTCTGTTTTTAATCAGCAGAATAATATTCTCTATGTTTTCCTTTAGGTCCTGGTTCTCATCATTTTCAGTAGTCTCTAATTTACTTTTAAGGTCAATAATTCTCTGATTAATTTCACTGTCTTCACTCTGCATAGAGTTGCTCTTATCACTGAATCTTAATTCATCATACAAATCACTTAATCCTCTTCCAATGG
>JBEQBT010000240.1:0-5264 GCA_041639705.1 Clostridiaceae bacterium
CGCAACTTGAATCAGTATTAAAAAAACAAAGAATTACAGGAAAAAGACTTGGAGAAATATTAATAGATGATGAAATTGTTACTGAAGAGGATATAATCGATACCCTGGAAATACAACTGGGCATACCTAGAATATTCTTTGATATGATAAACGTTGACAATGATGCAGTAAAGTCAATACCTGAAAGTCTCGCAAGTAAATATTTATTAATTCCAATAGGATTTAATGGTAATAGGATAAAAGTTGTTATGTCTGACCCATTAAATCTCTTTGCACAGGATGATGTAAAAATAGCATCTGGATATGAGGTTGAACCACTTATTGCAACAAAAAATGAAATAAAGAATGCTATTGAAAAGAATTATTCTAAGCAATTTGTTCAAAGAGCAGCTGAAGAGCTTTCAAAGGAAACAAATTTACCGGATGAGGGAGATGCAGCCGAGAACTCTAACGATGTAAAGAATGCACCTGCTGTAAGAATGATAGATACTATTATTAGAAATGCAGTAAAGGCAAGAGCAAGCGATATACATATGGAGCCATTTGAAAAATATATAAATATAAGGTACCGGGTTGATGGAGAGCTTCAAGAAATGTTTAAATCACCAAAGGAAACTCAGCCTGCTTTAGTAACGAGAGTGAAGATTTTATCCAACCTAAATATAGCTGAAAAGAGGATGCCACAGGATGGAAGAATACTAACAAGAGTAGACAATGTAGAAGTGGATTTAAGAGTATCAATACTCCCTACTGTTTATGGGGAAAAAGTTGTTATTAGAATACTTAGCAGGGACTCTTATCTTTTAGATAAGAAGAAGCTTGGTATGACAGAGGATAGCCTTATAAAACTTGAAAGGATTATTAGGAGCCCATATGGAATTATTCTTGTAACTGGTCCAACAGGAAGCGGAAAATCTACTACACTTTATGCTATATTAAAAGAACTAAATACTGTTGAGAAGAATATTATTACTGTTGAGGATCCAGTTGAATATATGATGGAAGGTGTTAACCAGGTAAATGTGAATGTAAAAGCAGGATTAACCTTTGCAGCAGGGTTAAGATCCATATTAAGACAAGACCCAGATGTAATAATGGTTGGAGAAATCAGGGACGGTGAAACTGCTGAGATTGCTATTAGATCAGCAATAACAGGACATCTGGTGCTGAGTTCAATACATACCAATGATGCACCATCTGCTGTTGTAAGACTAGTTGACATGGGAATAGAACCCTATCTTGTAGCTACATCAATATCAGGTGTAATTTCCCAGAGACTTGTAAGGAAAATTTGCCCCCATTGTAAGGAGGAATATACTGCAAGTGAAAAGGAAAAACGAATACTTGATATAGATGATAAAAAGGAATTGAAGTTATATAGGGGAAATGGATGTACATACTGCAGCAATTCTGGATATATTGGGAGAATTGGAATTTATGAGATAATGGAGATAGGCAGAGAACTAAGAAGCTATATAATGATAAATAAAAGCACTGATGAAATAAGGGATTTAGCAATTAAAAAGGGAATGAAAACATTAAAAAACTCCTGTATTGAGCTTGTTGAAAAAGGTATTACTACAATAGACGAGCTTGCCAGGATAGCTTTTTTAAAGGAATAGGAGATGTGTAAATGCTTGAATTTGAAAGATTATTAAAAAAAGCCATTGAATTAAATTCTTCAGATCTTCACATAACAGTAGGTATTCCACCTACAATGAGGATAAATGGAAATCTTGAACCCTATGGGAATGAAAAATTAACACCTCCAGACATTAAAGAATATGTAAATAAGGTTTTAGACGAAGAACAGTACAAAAGGTACAATGAAATAGGAGAAATAGATTTATCCTATTCATATCAAGGAATGGGACGATTCAGGGTAAATGTGTTTAGACAGAGGGGCAGTGATGCAATGGTACTTCGAATTGTTGCACCGCAGGTTCCAACTCTGGAAAGCTTAGAGATGCCGGAAGTTTTATCAGAGCTTACACAGAAAAAGCGAGGGCTTGTTCTTGTTACTGGACCAACTGGAAGTGGAAAATCAACAACTCTTGCGGCAATGATTAATGAGATAAACAATAATAGGAATTGTCATATTATTACACTTGAAGACCCTGTTGAATTCTTGCACAAACATAAGAAAAGCATTGTTAATCAAAGAGAAATAGGACATGATTCAATGTCTTATTCAAATGCCCTTAGGGCAGCATTAAGAGAGGATCCAGATGTAATATTAGTCGGTGAAATGAGAGATTTAGATACGATTTCTATAGCTGTAACTGCAGCAGAAACTGGACATTTAGTTTTTTCTACACTACATACCATAGGTGCATCAAAAACTATTGACAGAATAGTTGATGTGTTTCCACCATATCAACAGCAGCAAATAAAGGTTCAGCTTGCAGCGGTGTTAGAAGGAATAGTATCTCAACAGTTAATTGCAAGGGAGGATAATGAAGGCAGGGTGGCTGCACTTGAGATTATGACAGCAACTCCTGCAATTAGGAATTTAATAAGAGAAGGAAAAACCCATCAGATAGATTCCGCTATACAGACTGGCGGCAAGAATGGAATGAAAACCATGGATATGGCTCTTGTGGATTTGTATAAAAAGGGGCGTATTTCCTATGACAATCTTATAATGTACTGTGTGGATAAGGATGTTGTGACAAGAATTATAAATCTGGTATAATACAAAGAAATTATAGAAATCCACTCCTAGGGAGGTGTTTTAATGCCTGTATATGAGTATGAAGCTAAGTCAACCTCCGGATCTGTTTTAAAGGGTAAGATGGAATCAGCAGATGAATTGGTAGTAGTAGATGCATTAAGAAAAATGGGATATTTTCCAATGAAAGTGAAATTATACAAGCCAGGACTGAATATTGATTTAAGTGAATTTCAAAGAGTTACAATCAAGGACATATCAATTTTTTGCAGGCAGTTTTCAGTAATTATTACCTCTGGCATAAGTATATTAAGAGGACTTGAAATAGTAAGACAGCAGACAGAAAACTCAAAGCTTAAAAAGGAACTTGGTATTGTGCTGGATGATGTACAACGAGGAAACGGCTTATCTTCTGCCATGGCAAAGCATAAGATATTTCCATCTATGCTTATTAATATGATTGAAATAGGAGAGACAAGTGGTACACTAGACAAAATAATGGAGAGAATGGCTTCCTATTATGAGAAGGAGTATAAACTAAACCAAAAGATTAAACAAGCGATGACCTATCCAATAGTAATTGCTATTGTAGCAATCGGAGTTGTAACATTTCTTGTAACAAATGTAATACCAACATTTGTAGGTATGTTAACAAGCTCAGGAGTAACAACATTACCATTGCCAACAAGAATTGTAATTTGGCTAAGTGATTTTATAAAATTTAAATGGTATTTAATAATAATTTTTATTATATTTTTTTCAGTACTGTTTTATATATACAGAAAATCAACCTCAGGAAGGCTTGCATTGGATAAATTTAAACTAAAGGCTCCTATTTTTGGAAAGTTATATAAGAAGATTCTGACTTCAAGGTTTGCAAGAACCTTTGGAATACTTATGGGTAGTGGTGTCCCATTGATGCAAAGTCTTGGAATCTGTGGGAACATAGCAGGTAATGCAGTAATTAAGAATGTGTTGGATTACACCTCAGAACATGTAAAAAAAGGTGCAGGAATTGGTGACACCCTTGAATCAGAGGGAGTTTTTCCATTAATGCTTACTCAGATGATTAAAATAGGTGAAGAATCTGGTGCCCTGGACGATGTACTTACTAAAACCTCAGATTTTTACGACAACGAGGTTGACACAGCCACAGCCCAGTTGACTACAATGATAGAACCTGTCATAATAGTTATTCTTGGTGCTGTGGTTGGGTTCATTATATTGTCGATTATTTTGCCAATGTTTGAGATGTACAATTCTGTCGCAATATGATATAATACAATATTATACGATATTCTATGACATTATTTTACAGAGCATAATAATCTATTTTTGAGGGGTTCATGTGCATGACTAAATATAAAACAGCTTCAAGTGGTGCATGAAATCAATATAGGTTTCTTTTATTCAATAAAATAGTAAATAAAAGGGGGAGAACAAATGAAAAAAAACGTTAAAAAGAAGGGTTTTACACTAGTTGAGCTTATCGTAGTTATTGCTATTCTGGGAATTTTAGCTGCAGTTGCTGTACCGAGGTTGAGTGGATTCCAAGATTCTGCTAAGGAAAAAGCTGACATTGCTAACATGGCTACAATGAAAAATTCAATATTAGCTGGTTTAGCAAATGAAGATATTAAATTAGCTAATGCTGCTGTGGCAGGAACAATAACTGTTACTAATCCTACTGTTAAAGGAAATCCAGCAGATTTTACATTTTCTGGAGTAAGTTTTCCTAAAACAGGTGATGACGTAACTAAAGTTATGACAAGGTTATCTGGTGCAGATTTAAATGCACAAGTAACTGGTAAAACCGGCTTTGTAGCTACAATATCTGTAAATGGTGATGTTACGGTAGCTTACAAACCATAGGTGCCAGCGAGACCTCCGAAAAAAGAGGTATATTTTCTTCAAAAATCCATCTCTATGCATAAATATACGTAGAATGAATACTTTTGAAGAAATTTTCTATGAAATTGCCATTAAGTATGCTCATATACTGCAAAGAATATTGAATATATTAGTAATAAAGCCACTTTTTCAGTGGCTTTAACCATTTTTGGCAATAGCAAGGCTAGGATGGTTCCTATTCCAGATTAGATTTACCATCCTTACAATATTACATGCTGTGTTAGCAAGAATAATATGTATTTTTGTCCTTGGAAGTTTCAGGAAGCGACTTCGTCTTAACCCATGATTTCTAACCATAGTGGCAAATCGTCTTTCTATTTTATATCGTTTGTCTCTAGCAATTTTAAATTCTTCTGTGGATACTCTGTGCATATCTCTCATGACAGCATCGTATTTTGTGGATATTTTTATAACTCTTCCCTTATTCTTTTTTAACTCATTGTCATAAAGACATTGATCTCTAAGAGGACATTGTGTACATGATTTTTTATTAAACGTAAAAGTTCTAAAAGCATTATCTTTATCATTAAAAAATTTGGCGCTGGTAACTCCATTGGGACATGTTATACTTTTTAAGTCTTCAGCTACATTGAACTTCTTCAAATTAAATTTTCTATACTCAACATTAGACTTGTCATAGAAATCAATATTCGATATGAGTTTATTATCCTTAAGGTAACCC
>JBEQBT010000241.1:0-5206 GCA_041639705.1 Clostridiaceae bacterium
TTCAACACTTCTTTGCCTCGCATGTAAAACACCCTCTTTCCACTATTACTATTTTACTATAAAAAAACCAATCCGTCAATGAAATTAAATATTTTAACAATGTTTTAACCAGATGTCAATATTAAAACTATATATATTATATGGGGAATTAATGAGAACGGGAGATTTATTCATGTAAAATTCACAATTACGGTTATTTTACGCCTTTGTACCACCTTGATTTTTTATGAAATTTGTAATCTAGCATGTTTCATATATCCGACATGCTAACATCTACAATATAAGTATATATTTTGCCTAAATTCCTTATATTATACCCTATTTAATCAATATTAATAATTATTTTTCGACAAATATTTATTAATGGTAATTGAATATTTATTTATAAAATCCTGCAAAAAATATCCCTGAGAAATCTCTCAGGGCTCTATATTATAGTGGATGCATATACTATTATAAATTGCAACTGCAATATTATTATAATTCTTTTCATTATACTTAGCTCTGTCCTGGTCACCTGATAAATACATGCATTCAACCATTACCCCACTTACCTTGCATTCCCTTAATAAAAAATAATCTCCTGTTCTAGTGCCTCTGCTCCTTACCCCTATTTTATTGCTTATTTCTCTACTGATTATACTTCCTAATTTTAATGCCTCTTCATCTCTATTATAACAATAGCATTCTACTCCATTTACACCAGATGCTGCAAAATAGTTTTGATGTATACTTATATATAGCTCCGGTCTTTCCCTATTTATCATCTCTACCCTGTCACTTAATGGAATATTTTTATCATCATTTCTTGTAAGCATTACAGTAGCTCCCTTTTCCTGAAGCTTATTCATTAACATATGTCCTATTTTAAGATTTACATCCTTTTCCACAATACCTTCAATTACATTCCCCTTGTCATTTCCTCCATGGCCAGGATCCACAATTATCTTCTTGTCCATAAGTGTATTTAAAAGCTTATATTCATCAAGGTTTTCAAATGTAACTCCTGTATAGTAATAATCAATTATCTCTTTGAAGCTTTTTCCTTTCTGGGCCATATTCTTTGCACCCTCAATACAAATACCAAGACCCATTCCTTTCCCAATTGCCCTAAGTATAACACTGTCCTCCATAAAATATACTCTATTACTTTCCATTCCGAACATTTCAGCAAATTCTTCTCCAGACATTTTAATGCCTAAAAAACTAATATCAATAATTCTTCCAGTGTTATCCCTTTCCACCCCGTTAAATATTCCATCCATGCTGTCTTTAAAAACAAGTCCCTTAAGATTTAATTGTTTTGCATACTCAACTAAATTTATTTTCTTTTCAAAATTGCATTGAGAACAGTGTTCGCATAAAACTCTTCTTAAGTAATTTATTCTGTAGCCTAAGACATCCTCAGAGTTTGCGGTTCCACCTCCACAGCATTCTGTAATAAACATATCTACTACCTTATTTCCACTTACTGCGACTATGCCCCTTGTAGCAGATACCACCTCAGTGATTAGCCTTTGTTTTTCCCCATCCAACGCTTCAAAATGTGACCTATCTAAAATTAATTTTTGCTTTGATGGGGAAGCATACTTGAAATTTTTAATTTCCCGAGCAAGCTGGCTTCTTTTTAAAACTGTAAGTGTCTTAATTACCTCAATATTATAATTACCATTAATAATATTAAATGCTGCTGCTTCATATACTAAAGCTTTATCTATTTCGATTTTAACTAGTTCATTCGTGCCTTTAATATAACCTTCTATAAAAACCTCAATCAATTAAAACCCTCCCTATGCATAGGGAGATTTTGGCGTACCTTCCCTGAACTTTCCCCTTGTCTGAAGGCCTCCAATTCCCTTTGCTCCTGTTATAGTGTTTTCTAAAGCTTCCTGTGCTGTTAAAAACTTTGAAATACTACTAAATGCAATTTTTTCACATATAAACACCGGGTCAAGACAATGAATAAGCACTCGATGAGGAGAGCTGGCGAAATTAGCACCAGCATCCATTATCGCTTCATAATAGGATTGACATGCTCCAGCAAAAATCACAAGATCATCATAGGATGGTTCATATGTTCTTGCAGCTTTTACAGCTTCTACAAAATACTTAGAATTTCGGTAGCTGTCAACACTTCTAAAGTTCTGAGTTCCTTTAACCATTCCATCATGTCCTGTAAGAACTAGTATGTCTGGTCTATATTCTTTCAGTAGCTCTGTAATCATCTGTGGCTGCTGCAGCTCAGGCACTAATTTCCCATAGGCTTCAAGTCCGAGTTGTTTGTATCCCCGAAGACACACGTTTAGGTACTCTTCGTCACCATCAACGTGTAAAACCTTTCCTGTTTTACCAACAAACACACCCTCATTTGTCTTTTGAAAAACAGTTCCCCTTATGCTGGTCATTTGATTTCTTCTCTGAAGTAATATCTTTTTCATCATTGAATTTGCTCTTTTATTTGTATTTTCATCATTAGTACTTATTCTATTTAAACCTGGCCTTTCCAAATCATTTTCTGGAGCATCAGCCATAATTCTTAGATTTGTACCCTTTAACATATAAAGGTTTTGACCATCTGCTTTTTTAATAATTTGGACGACTTTAAAATATATATCTCCCCCATAGGATTTTCTCACTACTACATCTCCCACCTTAAACTCCTCCATAGAATCACTCCTTTACCTAGATAATATATAATATGAATTCTCGACATCTTTTGTTAATGAAACATTAGGGGGGATTTAGGTCCCAATATCAAGAAACGACTTTAAATTACATTTGTTGTCATAATAAATATACAATGCATATTATATATAGAACTTGTCATTTATTTATTATTTAATGGAGATGATGCAATGAAGTATATAATTATTCCATGTCTCAATGAATCCTTATACATTGAAAATGTTATTAAAGCTTGTGAAGAAAGTGCTGCAGATAGGATTATAATTGTTGAAAACGGAAGTGATGATGGAAGTCTTGATGTAATCAAAAAAAATCTATCTGATAAAACTGAAATTTTATTTATTAATATGCCATTAGGTCATGACATTCCAAAGGCATTAGGACTTCACTATGCTCTTGAAGATGGTGGCGAATATTTCATATTCTTTGATGGTGATATGATTGGAATTTCAAAGGATGACATTAATACCATGTTTAATTCACTTGAATCGGGAGTTGATCTGTCATTAACAGACTGCTACTGTGATGGAAGCTCTCCTGAAGGCCTAGCTTCCTATGTTTTAGAGTTTAGAGAAATGCTCAATAGAGAGTTGAATGTATTTAGTAAAATAAACCATGCATCCCCCTCCCACGGTCCAATAGGTTTATCAAAAAGACTAGCACAGTCCATACCTAAAGAATATATAGGAATCCCACCACTTCTTTTAGAGTATGCTGTGGAGAATAATTATAAAATAGATATAGGCCTTAAAAAGCTTCATATGGATTTAGGCTCTAGTGAAAGAACAGAGAAGCACAGACTAAAAATGGCTGAAACCATAGTAGGAGACACTATTTATGCCATAAGAAACACTAAAAAAAACATCACTAATAGAAAATATGATGGAATCGAATATACAGGCTTCCACGAAAATAGAAGATTTGATATTTTAGAGCTGATAACAAAGCAAAGGTAACAGGTTCATAATTGAAGAGCCTGTAGACTAGGCAATAAAAAGATTCTTCACTGCGTTCAGAATGACAGGTTAACAAGTTACATACCTTGTCATTCTGAGCCTTGCGAAGAATCTTATTTAATCAAGTTTTATGGTATTGTTATCGCTTACAAGCTAATTATAAAATTCATATATTCTTCTCTTTCATCTATAATTTCCTTCATCTTCTTTACAAAACTTGCCTCGCTCCAGCCTGCTTCCTTGTAATAATATCTGTTTGCAAGCCTCCAAAACCTTTGGGGAAATATCAATAGAGTTTTTAATATGTTTAATTCATCCTTACTAATAGGTTTAACATTTCCGTATGCTTCAAGCACTAGCTTTCCGGAATTCATATTCCAGTTTAACCTTTTTAAAGACTTTATAAGAAGAGTTGCTACATCATAAATCTGCATTTCCCATTTACAGTAATCGAAATCAATAATATATGAATTTCCATTATCCTCAAACAATATGTTGTGATAAGTAAAATCATGATGACATAGAACCTTATCACTTAGTGCATCGCTGCATACCTTTTTATAGCTTTCCAAGTCCAAGGATTTCATAGCTTCCTTTGATAGCTTTAAATAAAAGTCTACATTTGATAGATATAGCATATCAAATTCTGTTTTTCTTTTATTTTTTCTTGCAGTATCCCTCATTTTATTCAAGGTAGCGAGTCTTTTATCAAGTGTATTAGTAAGCTTTCCTATATCACTTCTGACCTTGGTGTCCTCATCTGGTGTGAACCCTCTTGCGCATAAATGAAACCTTGCTAAGGTCTCCGCTGCCCTTATTAAGTCTTCCTCCTTCTTGAAGTCGCATTCTCTCCCATCAATCCAATTAGTTACTACATAAATGTCATCATTTACAAAGGCATAGGGGGCGCCTTCGGGGGTTAAATAGTTTTTATCTATTTTATCAAAACCATTACTAATTATGTGTTCTTTAGCTTTATATATATACATTAGTTTTTGTGTTCCATAGCTTATCTTTTTTAAGCATTTGTTTCCTTTATCAGTTTTAATTAAGTATACTCCTTTCATTGGTATCATCTCATATATTTTAAATCCAAATTGTGTTGATATTTCAGTTTCTCTTACCATATAATCACCCCCTATTTATTTTTATGTCGAAGAGTTGTTTTATATGATAGCAAATACATAAAAATACGCCCTATGGCAGTTAAACTATCCTTAGGGCTTATGTACATATTATAGTGCCATAATATGCCATAATGCTATGAAACACTAATTGTTATAGTCCCATGTCATCCTGAACGTAGTGAAGGATCTTATAGCATATTCGGGAAAGATTCTTCACTGCGCTCAGAATGACAGGCTATTGTGCTCTTAATGGCAATAAAATGTCTAACCCCATAGTTTAATAATGCAATGGAGCAATCAGTATGCCATTATTTTTTAATTGATTTCACAGGTGCAATAACATTAAATAAATGATACTCTTTTGTACCCTCTTCTCCATTGTCCACCTTATAGTCTTTTACGAAATCATGAATGATTTTCTTCAATTCCTTAGCCTTC
>JBEQBT010000242.1:0-3151 GCA_041639705.1 Clostridiaceae bacterium
GGTACTTGGACGTTTATGATTATATCCATGATTCTGTAAGTCATACCCTTTCTCATACATATACTTTACCAAATCATTATTTTTATTTACCCAAATACCTCCTAGGAAAAAGCTTATTTTCACTTTTTTGTTTTCAAGAACATTAATCATTTTGTTAATCTGCTGACTACCTTCATATACATTACAAGCAAAAGCTACAACCTTTTTATCCGTATTACCCTTTGATATAGGAACTAATTCATTAATCCAAACTATATCACTTTTTCTCGCAAAAGCAGTAATAATTAGAACTAATAGCACAAAAATTATAATTGTTGTTGAGAGCTTTAAATGCATATTGCTCAATGATAATTTTTCCTCCATATACTTCTTTGTACTATATTATTCAACATTTATTTTAAAATAACAAAAAAGGCTTAAAAAAGCCCCTTTTTTAATCTTTGTTTTCTTCAGTTTCTTTTTCTGTTTCTTTTTTAATTGCATCTTTTCTTGAAAGATTAATTCTGCCTTGATTATCTATCTCTGTAACTTTTACAGGAATTTCATCTCCTATGCTTACAACATCTTCAACCTTTGCAACTCGTTCATGTGCAAGTTTTGAAATATGAACTAAGCCTTCTTTTCCAGGCAAAATCTCAACAAAAGCTCCAAAGGTAGTTATTCTATTAACCTTTCCTGTATAAATTTCACCAACTTTAACTTCCTTTGTTAACCCCTCAATAATATCCTGTGCACGTCTTGCTCCCTCTGAAGTAAGAGCACATATAAATATTCTTCCATCATCCTCAATATCGATTTTAACACCTGTTTCAGCAATAATTTTGTTTATTGTTTTGCCTCCAGATCCTATAACATCTCGAATTTTATCTGGATCAATACTAAATGCGATGATTCTTGGGGCATATTTAGAAAGTTCCTTATTTGGCTCTGGTATTCTTTCTAACATAGTATCAAGTATTGTCATTCTAGCTACTCTTGCTTGTTTAATGGCTCTTCTTATAACATCTTCGGAAAGGCCTTTTAATTTGGTATCAACTTGAATTGCAGTAATACCGAGTTCAGTACCAGCAACTTTGAAGTCCATATCACCGAAGAAATCCTCAATGCCTTGAATATCAGTAAGTATTTCAGATTTTGATAAATCCTCATTGGTTACAAGTCCCATTGCAATTCCTGCAACTGGTCTAATAATAGGAACACCTGCATCCATAAGTGCAAGAGTGCTTGCGCAAATACTTGCCTGGGAGGTTGAACCATTTGAGCTTATTACTTCAGATACAAGTCTTATTGCATATGGGAAATCAACCTCTGATGGAATTACTGGTTCTAGAGCTCTTTCAGCTAAAGCACCATGTCCTATTTCCCTTCTTCCTGGACCTCTTAAGAATTTCACTTCACCTACACTGTAAGGTGGGAAATTATAGTGATGCATATATCTTTTTGTTTCTTCATCACCAAGGCCATCAAGAACCTGAACATCACCTAGAGCTCCAAGTGTTGCTACAGTTAAAACCTGAGTTTGACCTCTTTGGAATAGACCTGTACCATGTGTCCTTGGGAGTATGTCTACATCAGCATACAAAGGTCTAATTTCCTCAAATGCTCTTCCATCAGGTCTTCTCTTTTCTTCAAGTATCATTTTTCTTACATGACCCTTTTGAATTTTATAAAGTATCTCATCAATATCCTTTGCATTTTCTGGATAAATTTCAGCAAAATGCTCAAATACCTCTTCCTTTATTGTATCAACTTTGGTTTGCCTGTCTTGCCTGTCAGTAAACTTAAATGCTTCCCACAATTTTTCTGATGCATATTCTCGAACTGCAGAATCAATTTCCTCTGGAACAAAATGTATGGCTGGAATCACTTTTTCCTTTCCAACCTTTTCTCTTATTTCCTCCTGGAATTTGATAATATCCTGGCATGCATTGAAGCCAAACATTATTGCATCAATCATAACATCCTCAGGAACTTCTTTTCCACCAGCTTCAATCATCATTACTTTTTCTTTTGTACTAACTACAGTTAAATTAAAATCACTTTTTGCCCTTTGTTCAAGGTTTGGGTTAATAATAAAATTACCATCTACACGTCCTACTAAAACTGCTCCAACTGGCCCTTCAAATGGAATATCAGAAATATGAAGAGCAAGAGAAGCTCCATTTATAGCTAATAGTTCTGGTAGATTATCAGGTTCCACAGACATAACTGTACAAATCACCTGAACATCATTAAAATAGCCTTTAGGAAACAATGGCCTTATTGGTCTATCAATGGCTCTTCCAGACAATATAGCCTTCTCAGTAGGTCTTCCTTCCCTCTTTATAAAGCCTCCAGGTATTTTCCCTACTGAATATAGTCTTTCTTCATAGTCAACACTTAAAGGAAAAAAATCAATTCCTTCCTTTGGTACCTCTGATCTGTTTGCATTAACTAATAAGGCAGTATCTCCATAACTTAATAGGACTGAACCATTTGAAAGTAATGCATATTTTCCTATATCAGCTTTTAAATTACGTCCTGCAAACGTTGTTTCAAAGATTTGTTGCATTAATTTACCTCCCTTCAACATACACTATAACTTTAGTATTTCTTTTTTCTATGTATTTAAAACATTAATACAGTTAATTATACCACATTTACCAATAGTTTTGTTAATAAAATATAGTTGTGTAATGTTTTTTAAAAAAAAGAGTGGCTAAGCCACTCTTTAACTACTTTCTTATGTTTAGTTCTTTAATAAGTGTACGATATCTTTCAATATCCATTCTTGTTAAGTAGTTCAATAGACCTTTTCTTTGACCAACCATCATTAAAAGTCCTCTTCTTGAATGATGATCCTTTTTGTGCATCTTTAGATGAGCAGTCAAGTGATTGATTCTCTCAGTTAAAAGAGCAATCTGAACTTCTGGTGAACCAGTATCACCTTCATGTCTCTGAAACTTAGTCATAATTTCTTGCTTAATTGTTTTATCCATTAGTAAACCTCCTTATAAAAAATAATATACCATTTGCCCAGTTAACGTCGGAGAATCGTGTAACTTAGCAAAGGTTAGCAATGTTATTATAGCAAATTTAAACAAGCTTGTAAATATTCATATTCAAAAAATACTCATGAGCTGTATCAATATCTTTAATAACCCTTTTCTTT
>JBEQBT010000242.1:3161-5196 GCA_041639705.1 Clostridiaceae bacterium
ACCGATCATTAATATAACTTAACCCCTTTTTCATAGATAATTAGGTGGCAGTTTTCCATGCCTGCTTTGGGTACTTTTCTATTTAAGAGACGCTGCTTATTAACAATGATACCCCGGGTCTTTGACAGTTGAATAGAAATATAAATTTATGAAAGCCTTGAAAATAGGGCTTTTTTTATTACTTTTTTGTCAATTCTCACTATATTTTGTTGCGTAGTTTTGCGTTATGTGATATAATATAAGTGTTGTGGGGGGTGTAGCCATGAGATTACAAATTTCTAAGTCCAAAAATGCAGCTTCACTTTATGTTATTAAAACAGTCTATACTAACGGAAAAGAGCAAACAAAAATTGTTGAAAAACTTGGTACTTATGATGAACTTCTGAAAAAATTAAACGGTCAAGATCCAATTGAATGGGCAAAAAAATATATTGAGGAACTTAACAAGAAGGAAAAAGAAGAAAAACGTGAAGTACTTGTAAAGTATTCTCCGACAAAGCTTATCAACAAAGGAGAACAGCATACCTTTAATGGGGGTTATCTTTTTCTGCAAAAAATTTACCATGAACTCGGGTTACATAAGATTTGCAAGGAAATCTCACAAAAATATAAATTCGATTTTGATATAGACTCAGTTCTTTCAAGGTTAATTTACGGCAGGGTAATCTTTCCTTCTTCGAAACTTGCAACATATGAGCTTTCAAAAAGGTTTATTGAACAACCGAATTTTGACTTACATCAAATCTATAGGGCTCTTGAAGTTCTCTCTAAGGAAACAGATTTGATTCAGTCCTCTTTGTATGAAAATAGTCTGAAAGTTTCAAAAAGAAATACCGGAGTGCTTTACTATGACTGCACCAATTACTTTTTTGAAATAGAGCAGGAAGATGGCGATAAACAATATGGTCCATCAAAAGACCACAAACCAAATCCGATTGTTCAAATGGGTCTATTTATGGACGGAGACGGCATCCCTTTTGCTTTTAGCATTAACAGGGGAAATATGAATGAACAGCTCACATTAAAGCCTTTAGAAAAGAAAATTCTATCCGATTTTAAACTTTCTAAATTCATTGTCTGTACTGATGCTGGGCTAGCTTCTGAAGATAATAGAAAATTTAACAGCAAGGATGAACGTGCTTTTATTACCACACAGTCTATCAAAAAATTAAAAGAACATCTAAAAAAATGGGCTCTTGCTCCAGATGGCTGGAAACTTTCGGGTAGCGAAAAAACATATGATATTTCTAAACTTGACGAGATGATAGATAAAGCCAATACTGAAGATAAAGCAAAAATCCGAGCTAAAGTCTTTTTCAAGGAACGCTGGATTAAAGAAAATGGTTTTGAACAAAGACTGATTGTAACGTATTCTATCAAATACAGGGATTATCAGCGTAAAATCCGAAACTCTCAAATAGAACGTGCTCAAAAGGCTATAGATACCAACCCAACAAAAATCAAGAAATGCAACCCGAACGATTACAAAAGGTTTATTCATAAAACAAGCTGTACTCCTGATGGAGAAGTTGCAGAAAAAGAGATATACAATATTGATACTGCACTTGTCGAAAAAGAAGAAGTCTTTGATGGTTTTTATGGAGTTTGTACAAATCTGGATGATGAGGCTTCCGAAATCATCAAAGTGAATCATAGAAGATGGGAAATTGAAGAATGCTTTAGAATTATGAAAAGCGAGTTCAAAGCAAGACCTGTATATTTAAGCAACAGTGATAGGATTAAGGCACATTTTACCACTTGCTTTATATCACTAATTATTTATAGGCTGCTTGAAAAGAGGCTCCATGAGGAATTCACCTGCCATGAAATTATTGGTGAATTAAGAGACATGCATTTCAAGGAGATTAAAGGTGAAGGTTATGAACCCATATATACAAGAACTGATTTTACCGATGCTTTACATGAAGCTTTTAGCTTTCGCACTGACTATCAGATTGTTACAACAAGCATGATGAAAAATATTTTTAAAGAAACGAAAAAATAAAAAACATTACGCACTTTTTACATCAATAAA
>JBEQBT010000243.1:0-5185 GCA_041639705.1 Clostridiaceae bacterium
TTATGATAGAACCATAATGGTTGATGCCCACATCAACAGGGCATTAACATGACAGGTGATATCTGCAACAATTGTGGAAATACTATATACCGCAAATGCCTCAAGCCGATGTGGGCATCAGCCACTACAGTGCCTGATTATGATCGCACCCTACGACGCATTATCACACAAATATGTTATATCCATTTATGGTGAGTTTAGGTCTTAATTAAAATATATTGTTAACTTTTGTCAGAATTTGAGGTATAATAAGTATAATTAGCCACTATTTAAACATATTTTTCAGGTGACGCGTATGTATGAGGTTATTGAAAATCTAAAGAACAAGATTATATTAAACGAGAAAATTATTGTTGATTTAAAAAATTATATATACAATAAATATCCAAGTAAAAGTTCTAAAGAATTATCACTTATTTTAGCAGATGGAATTCATAGGATTATTAATAATAATATGGTTCAGTTCCAAGAAATCCTAATAAATGAAATAGAAGGGAATTTAATAAGAAATGCTGTAAGTAATAGTGACTTTTCAATTAGTGCTTACAAGGTCTTTTGTCAATATTGCAAGTTAAATTTTGAGAATGAAAATAATATAAGTGACTTACATGAATGGCTAACTTTTAATCAAAACAAGCCTGTTGAAAAGGACAAATTAGTTGAATTTATAAATATAGTAGGATCCTATGATAATGTTTCCATTGAGGATGCAATAAGCAATGCTGCAGATTCGCTAATTAGAAAAAAGGGTATTTATAATACAAATCAGGCTAAAGATATTAAACCTAAAATAAACTATTCCAAAAATGAGTACAATATTCACGTCATTGAAAAAGAAACTAGGAATACTATATATAAACTAATTGTATTTGTAGTAGAATTTACACACAGAATACGAAATACATTTAAAGTCTATAATAGAAAAAAGGTACTTATAACAGGCTCCTTGATAATTATGCTATTTATTATTCTGAATGCTAAAGAAATTGGGTATGCTTTTATAAATACTTTAAATATATCTAAAAGCAAAAATACACCTGAAGCTTTAGTTGAGGATGTTTTGGTAAAAGAAATAAACAAAGAAGTAGATAATGGATTACCCGAAGAGTTAAAATATATTGAAATAGATAAAAGCCTTTTAAGTGGGTGGTTGAACAGTAAAAATTCAATACTTGCAGAGGAACCATACCTTTCTTCCATTATTGAAACAGCAAAACAATATGATATTAACCCACTGTTTATGATTGCCATAACTGGACAAGAGCAGGGATTTGTTCCGAAGTCCCAGGAAAATGCATTAAGAATTGCTAATAATCCATTTAATGTTTATGAAAGTTGGATTGGATATAATACTACAATAGATGATTCTTCAAAAATAGCAGCTCAAACCATTATTAATTTAAGTAAAGGAAGACCTAAAGAAGTACATGCAATTCAGTGGATTAATGAAAAATATGCTGAGGACAAAAACTGGTGGATAGGTGTTGATAAAATATTTATCCAGTTACAGCAGGAAATTATCAAATGAAAAGGTTGCTTTTATGAATAAACAGGCAGCTATGGTATCATAATACAAATGATATAATAATGGATTATGATGCATGGTCCTAACATATATTATACTTACATACAAAAAATTAATGAGGTGATTAAAATGGCTGTAAAAAATGCAATGACTGCAGACTTTCTAAGATCGGCTTATGGTGGAGAAAGCATGGCTCATATGAGGTATTCCATATGGGGTGAAGGGGCTGAAAAGGATGGCTATCCAAAGATAGCAAGGATGTTTAAGGCAATATCCTATGCAGAGTGGGTACACGCAAAGAATCATTTCAATGTATTAAAGGACAGTGTTGGGGATAATACAGTTCCTGCAGGAGGAGTATTTGGATTAACAAATATAGTTGAAAATCTTCAGGGTGCACTAGGCGGAGAGCTTCATGAGATAGAGCAGATGTATCCAGTATACATGGAAGCTGCGAAATTCCAGGAGGAAAAGGATGCACAAAGGTCCTTCCATTTTGCAGTAGAAGCAGAAAAAAATCACGCAGATTTATTTCAAAAGGCAATTAATCTTGCAAAACAGGAAAAGGATATGGACTCGGAAAAGTATTATGTTTGCCCCATTTGTGGCCACACAGTTGAGAATGGAGCACCGGATAAATGCCCAATTTGTGGGGCTAAAGGGGAAATGTTTAAAGAATTTTAAATTGTATTTAATCAAGCCTGATATGTGAAAGTTTTTCACATATCAGGCTTGATTAATAATATGAAATAAAAGGATTTTATGCTAATATAAAATTAAATAAACTACAGAGGAATGATGTTATGACTAAAATGTGGGGAGATAAGCCCTATAATTCATTAAATTATTTTTTGAGACAAAAGTTTGGAGAAAAGGTATTTAAAATATCCCTGGATGCTGGATTTACTTGCCCTAACAGGGTTGGAGAAGCTGGATATGGAGGATGCATATTTTGCAGTGCAAGGGGATCTGGAGATTTTGCAGGAACAAAGGAGAATCTTAAGGAGCAATTTTTTGAAGTAAAGAAGATGATGAGCAAGAAGTGGAGGTCAGACAAGTATATAGGCTACTTTCAGGCATATACCAATACATATGCACCTGTTGAGGAATTAAGAGAAAAGTATTACAGTATTCTTGAGCTTGATGGTGTACTTGGTCTTGCAATTGCCACAAGACCAGACTGCCTACCAACTGATGTACTGGAATTGCTAGAGGAAATAAATAAAAAGACGTACCTTTGGGTAGAACTTGGTCTGCAGACTATTCATGAAGATACAGCAGAGCTTATAAATAGAGGATACAAGCTTCAAACCTATATAAATGCTGTTAGAGAGCTTAAAAAGAGAAATATTGATGTTGTAACCCATTTAATACTAGGACTACCAGGGGAGAGCAGGAATGACATGCTGGAAACAGTTGATTTTATAGCTAACACAGGAACCCAGGGAATAAAGCTTCATATACTTCACCTTATGAAGGATACAAGGATGGTTAAGCTTTATGAGGAAGGAAAGCTCAGCTTTCTTAGTAAGGATGAATATGTTAACCTAATAGTAGATTCAATTGAGAAATTTCCTGAAAATATGGTTTTACATAGGTTAACAGGTGACAGTCCTAGAAGCACTCTTATAGAACCTATGTGGAGCTTGAAAAAGTGGGAAGTTCTAAATTCAATAGATGACTGCTTTGAAAATAGAGCTACATGGCAGGGAAAGAAATATATAAGGAATGAAGAAATTATTAAAAAGTTTGATTATAAATTATGAGGGGGTTAAGTAATGAAAAACATGAGAAGATCCGATAGAAGGATGACAGAGGAAGGGGCATTGGATTTATTGCAAAGAGGAGAATATGGTGTATTATCTACAATAGATAGAGAAAATAAGCCCTATGGAGTCCCACTTAGTTACGCCTATACAGATAATGTAATATATTTTCATTGCGCCAGTGAGGGCACCAAACTTGATAACATCATAAACAATGACAATGTTTGTTTTACTGTAGTAGGAAAAACGAATGTGCTGCCTGATAAATTCAGCACTGAATATGAAAGTGTTATTGTATTTGGAAAAGGTAACATAGCTTCAGGTGATGACAAAGTAAGAGGATTAAGAGAGATAATTAAAAAATACAGTCCGGAGTTTATTACAGAGGGAGAACAATACATAGAAAGAGCGGTGGATAAAACCACTGTTGTGAAAATAGAGATTGAAGGTTTTTCAGGGAAACATAGTGATTAATAATTATGGAAATCTCTCTAAATTATAATTAATGTGCCATCCACATGTGAAGTGCACCAAGGGCTCAAAGCCAGACTCTGTCATTCTGAACGCAGTGAAGAATCTTTAACAAGATGTCTACAAGATCCTTCACTACGTTCAGGATGACACAGGGAGACCTTTCGAATTAATGACAATGAAAGTTAGAAAGCACAATTTTTATGAGAAAAAACATTTTGAGGAAAACATAGAGATTAAAAAATGGGGGTTATAAAATGAATGTATTAGTAACTGGGGGAGCTGGATATATTGGTTCCCATACAGTGAAAATGTTAAAGGACATTGGAAAGAATGTAATAGCATATGATAACCTTAGCAAGGGGCATAGAGCTGCTGTTAAATGTGATGTATTTGTTAAAGGAGATATTTTTGACAGTGAGCTTTTGGAAAATACAATTAAAAAGTATGATATTGATTCTGTGGTTCACTTTGCAGCTTACAGCCTTGTAGGTGAATCCATGGAAAAACCAAATATCTATTATCGAAATAATGTTCAGGGTACCCTGAATTTGCTGGATGTAATGTTAAAAAATAATGTAAAAAAACTTGTTTTTTCATCAACTGCAGCAGTATATGGTGAGCCTGAAGCGGTTCCAATATCTGAGAATATTTCTAAAAAACCTACCAATGTATATGGAAGAACAAAGCTTATAATGGAAAATGCAATGGAAGACTACTCAAACTCCTATGGACTAAAGTATACCGCCCTAAGATATTTTAATGCATGTGGTGCTGATGAAGAAGGAAATATTGGTGAGGATCACAATCCTGAATCACACCTTATTCCTATAGTCCTTCAAACATGCCTTGGGATAAGAGATAATATAAAAATATTCGGAGATGATTATCCAACAAAGGACGGAACCTGTATAAGGGACTATATACATGTCAATGACCTTGCAAGGGCACATATACTAGCACTAGAGGGGTTATATGAGGGACATGCTTCAAACGCATATAACCTTGGAGTTGGAAATGGATTTTCTGTAAAGGAAATTGTCAGAGCAGCTGAGGAAGTAACAGGTATTACAATAAATAAGGAAACAATCCAAAGAAGACCTGGTGACCCAGCAACATTGATTGCAAGCTCTGATAAAATAAGAAGGAGCTTAGGCTGGGAACCAAAGTATAATAATATCAAAGATATTATTAATTCTGCATGGATATGGCACAAAAATCATCCCAATGGTTATGATGATTAAGGAGTGAGCAAATTGTATCCAGGTGAAGGATTTATTAAATATAATATTGAAGTCAGGAAATATATCTGACTATTTCATAAGATAAGGTATTAATTAATGAACACTTGGAGACAAATATAAAATTAGTTTATTAATTCTAATAAATGCAATATAATATATAGTATAGTTGGGGGAATTGG
>JBEQBT010000244.1:0-4148 GCA_041639705.1 Clostridiaceae bacterium
CATCACACATTCCACTGGCAATTGCCATGTACCCAAGCTTCACTGCAGAAGCTCCTGAGGCAGGACCATTCTCAATAGTTTCTGCCATAGCAGGTCTTAAGTTTAAAGTATCTACAAGTGCAGATGCCACTCCGCTCTGTTTATTTATTAATCCACTGCCCATTGAGGCAACAAAAACCTGATCTATACCGTGGCCTTCTCCCGTATTGACTCCTGCATCCTTAAGAGCCTCAACAGATGCTGCACACAGCATGTCTGTAAATGTTCCAGCAGACCATTTTCCAAACTTAGTATGGCCTACTCCTACGATTCCTACTTCTCTCATCTTTTGAACCCCGGAACTTGTGCGTATGTTTCTGGTAAAATAGGATGCATTGAGGATTCTAGAAGATTTTCAGTCACAGGTCTTCTTCCTGTACATTTTGCAGCTTTATGCTTTTCCCATAATGCTTTAGTTAAAACATATGTAGGTACCCCGCCAAGTTCATGCCAAACCTCAGGTCTTGATTCCAGTTCATATTCAATCATCCATCGTTTAAACCCATTAGGGCTTTCAGCAACTATCCATACCTCATCCTGATTCAAGTAATCAAGGTGATATTCCATTTTTGCAGCAAATAGCTGTGCACCAATTCTTAATCCTTGCTTTAACGTAAGAGTATGATATGACATGCCAATCTTATCATCCAACATTCTTCCATTAACAACCCCAACAATTACACCGTTAATTGTGCCTAATAAACAGTACTCATCCTTTACTCTATACCTGTAATAACCTAAAAGCTCAGAGTAAAGCCTTGATGCAACAATGTCATAAAAATCTTTTTCAACAGTCATCAAAGGTTTTACTGCCTCTAGTACAAGGGGCACTTCATCCCTTGAAATCTGTCGTACAACCATTTTTTCCCCGGAGGCAAGAGTTATGTATTTTGCCGGATATGTGACCATAGCTGTTTCTACTGGTCTTAAGCTCTTTTCCATTTTGTCAATAATCATTGAAATCAACCCTTTCTTTAATAATTTTACTTTGCTGTCCTTTTAAAAATATGCATAATTCTAAAACTAAATTCTTAAAAAATTTAGTTTTTGCCAATTAATTGTTTGAAACTATTTAAAGGTTTCTAGTTTAAATGAATTTGATGTTTATGTATTCTTAAAAACATAATTTAGTAAAAGCTACTGAAAAGATAGTACTTGCAATTGCACATTAAGAGTTGAAAAAGCGAAGACAATTATACTAGGTTTTTTACATATATTCCATATATTGTTATTACCATTTTATACCATCGTAGCAGATAATACAATACAAGTTTTTTAAATATTATTACTATTTTTCTAAATATGACAAATTTTACATTAGTTATAATATCTTTCAAACTAAAGTCAAAGCCTAAAAAATTCAATCTAGCTTATATAATTTATCTGTCTGAAAAAAAGTAACACAAAAAGCAGCAAACCAATGCTTGCTGCCTTTTCTGTTACTTTATATTTAAATCTCTCTATAGAATTTTTGTGTTTTTATCTCTTTTATCAGTTCTGGCACAATTTTAATCAAGTCCCCAACAACGGCCAGGTCTGCAACACTCATTATGGGGCATCGCCATTTTTATTTATCGCAATTCAGATGCTGTATTACGCCAGAAACACCACATGCGATAAGAGGTTTGGCCCCACCGTCTTACCTGTCTGCCCCACCTTATAGTCTTTTTCTATCCTGCCTGAATCAACAGCAGCACGGGAACTGCCCACTACTCCACCCAAGCTCTCAACAATCTCCTTCAAATAAGTAAAATTCTCCTTGTTACCCATACCTCTGCCTCCTTACACTATGACCTTGGCTTCAGTTATATCTACCTTACTTATACTCTTCCTGCTTACAGCACTACTCCGCCATCTACACTTAAAACTGTACCTGTAATATATTTAGCTTCATCTGATGCTAAGAAGCAGTATGCATCTGCAATATCTTCTGCTTTTCCTAAAGCCTTCATTGGAGACTTGTTCCTCATGCCTTCAAGAACCTCTTCAGGCATTTTTTCTGTCATCGGTGACTCAATAAAGCCAGGTGCAACAGCGTTTACACGGATGCCCTTCTTAGCGAGCTCTTTTGCCCATGTCTTAGTCATGCCTATAACAGCCCATTTTGTTGCTGCATAGTTACTCTGTCCAAAGTTGCCATATAATCCTACAACTGAAGATGCACTAAGTATAACACCGCCGCCATGAGCTGACATGTATATTGCTGCTGCCTGAGCGCAGTTGAAAACACCTTTTAAGTTTACATTGATAACTTTATCAAAATCTTCTTCTTTCATCTTAAGAAGTGTGCTGTCAGCGGTTATGCCTGCGTTATTTACAATTATATCAAGCTTGCCAAAGGCTGCTACTGTATCATCTATAAGTTTTTGTACGCTTTCTCTATTAGTAACATCAACCTTTAAACCAATTGCTTCTCCACCCATTTCTTTGATCTCTACTACAGTCTCATTAACCTGATCCATATTTACATCGCATACAACTACCTTTGCACCTTCTTTAACAAACTTAATAGCTGTAGCCTTTCCTAATCCCCTTGCTGATCCTGTTATTATCGCAACTTTACCTTCTAATTTCATAATTTACAACCTCCTAAATATAATAAAATTTTACTTTATCTATTGCACTTATCACCAGAGCATGTACTTGTCTGCTTCCTTCCTTAGCTCAGCTCTGAAGTCAGGATGGGTGATAGCTATTAGATTATTGACCCTTTCCTTCATTGTGCGCCCTCTTAGAGGAGCAACGCCATATTCAGTAACAACGTAGTCCACATCATTCCTCTGCAGGGATACCCCTGCTCCTTGTGCCAGGAATGGAACAATCTTTGATACTTCCTCCATTGTTTTTTTATTAAAGTATGTTGAATAAAGAGCCATTATTGACTTACCACCTATACTCTCCTGGGCACCTCTTGCAGTATCTGACTGGCCGCCTGTGCCGCTGAATTGTATATGGCCTATTGACTCTGAAGCACATTGCCCGGACAGGTCTATCTCTAGGGTCGTATTTATGGAAGTCATTTTATAATTCTGGGCAATAATTTTAGGATCATTTATATAAGAACCACGTTTTACTTCAACAGCAGGATTATGGTCAACAAAATCATAAAGTCTTTGGCCACCTACTATCATAGTAGTTACAAATTTACCTTTATTGATTGTCTTTCTGCTGTTTGTTATAACTCCCTGCTCATAGAGGTCTATCATGGTATCATTTATAAGCTCCGTATGAACCCCCAGCTCTTTCTTGTCCTTTAATGCAAGTCCTACAGCATTGGGGATACCACCTATTCCTAATTGTATTGTCGAACCGTCTTCAACCATATCAGCGATATATTGTCCAATTATCTTATCCTTATCAGATATAGGTGGATAAGGAGATATTGGAACAGGCCTATCAGTTTCATAAATAAAATCAACATCACGTATTGGAATATACGTATCTCCGTTTGTTGTAGGATAGTTCTTATTGACTTCAAGTATTACTATGTCTGCCTTCTCTATAAATTCTCTCTCATATGTGGCAGATAATGAAAGATTAAGATATCCATGCTTATCCATTGGAGCTGATGAACCCACGAAAATATGTGGTTTCCTGTAGGTCAACCTATCCATAGCAGCCTTGTGGGTGTGGTTTGGTATATAAGATATTGTCCCTAATGGATGTTCCTTTCTCAAGGATGCAGTATAAAACCATGCGCAATTTGTAAAATGGCCTTTCATTGTGGGATCGGACATAAATTTGTAATCTCCCACGTTTAAACATGTAAGCACATTTACATTCCATACCCTGTCTGCAACTTCATGGAGCCTGCTCATAAATCCCATTGGTTCTGATGCGCATAGTGATACAACTATATCAGTATCAGACTCGACCATTTCCAGTACTTTATCTATTTCTATTAGCTTGCTTTTGTATTCTTCTTGATAATTCATTTATTACTCCCCCTTAGTCCTGTACAGGACCCCATTTTATTACATTTGCTGCCCATGCGTATCCAATTCCTGCACCTACTGTAGCTATAATGTCTCCGTCCTTTATTTTGCCTTGCTCAAGAGCAAGTTTAAGTGAAAGTATTTGGTCAAGCTGTCCAATGTGGCCATAGTCCT
>JBEQBT010000244.1:4158-5174 GCA_041639705.1 Clostridiaceae bacterium
ATTCAGACCGAGCTCTTCCAGCATAAACTTATGAGCTGAACGTTTAAAATGAAGTATTGCAAGGTAATTCAGATCCTCCTTTGAATACCCGCTCTTTCTTAAAGCTTCCCTTACAACAGCAAGAAAATTAGGTGTTGACTTCTCATTTAATCTTTTCTTCATTCCTTCCACATCAAATATATCCAGAGATTTTTGTGCTTCAATGGCATTTTCCGGTGTTATAGGGTTAACAGTTCCGCCATATCTAACTCCTGCATCCCTTGAAAATGATCCATCACTAATGATTGAAGTTTCCAAAAGTTCATTTCTTCCTAAATTCTTTTTAAGTACAATGGCCCCACCACCAGCACCTAAGTTAAACATGAAGCTTACTCTGCTATTTTTGTAGTCTATAAAGTCCCCATTCCTGTATCCACCGCATATAAGTACAGTGTTTATGCTGTCGTCACTCAGCATCATATCTTTTGCAACCTTCATAGCAGTTATACAGGTACAGCATCTCTGCTGAATATCAAATCCATATGCATTGTAAGCCCCTAATTTCTCCTGTATATAGATTGCTGAAGTTGTAAGAGGATATTCTTTCCACTCCTCGCCAATACAAATAATCACATCAATATCAAGAGGATTAATATTATATTTCTCTAATGCTGCTTTAGCAGCCCTATAACCCATCTCCTGGGTCCCGTCATCAGGTCCGGGTATAAGTTTTTTCACAATACCTAGTTTTTCTCTGACAGCCTCTTCACTCCATACTATGGCAGTTGCCTCAGATATTTCCTTTGCAGTCATAAAGGTTTCAGGTGTATAAAAACCGAGACCTGTAATTCCTACATGTTTCCTCATAACTCTACCTCCTTTAAAAAATAATATATAATGTTATATATAAAGCTACAGTTTCTATAATATTAAAAGCAATTTCTATGCCATATAAAGATTAGTACCTACTAAAAAAACACAGGCTTTCGCCTGTGTTAACCTATCAATATTTAATTCTTCTGCATAGAAATGTTACA
>JBEQBT010000245.1:0-5137 GCA_041639705.1 Clostridiaceae bacterium
GGTTTTTAACTGTATATGTTATGTCAACCCTACTGTTTTGAATCTTGTATTTTACATAAAGTTCAAATTTATATGGGTATACCTTTAGTGTTTCCTTGCTCCAGCTTAATTTATAAAGAACACTGTCACTGCTCTTTTCCACTAGATTGAAATCCATATCCCTTGCAAATCCATGCTGAGTAAGGCTGTATTCCTTGTTTCCTATTCGGTATTTATTGTTTTTCACCTTTCCAACAATAGGAAACAATATGGGTGCATGTCTTCCCCAGTATTTGGTGTTCCCCTGCCATATGTATTCTGCAGCATCCTTTTTTCTTACAAGGTTTGTTAGTTCCGCACCTTTTTCTGATATTTGTATTTTTATAATCTCATTTTCAAGTATTGTATTCACGTTTGATCCCCTTTCATATAATGGCTAACTTTCTAACTTCTACACTTGTATATAAAATATTATTTCCATTTTTATTATAACACTAGACATATTGGTGCAGGTAGCAGCATGTTAAACTAACTTTAAAATTGTTAAGGTTCCCCTCTATATACAAAAATTGAGTTTATAGATTAACTGGTATTCTGTGCATAATAAGAAAGTATATACAGGAACGAAGGAGATGACATAATGTGCAGAGATACCAAGCTTTTATTTATTGTAAGTGCACTGTTTACCCTGGCGATGGGGATTTCGGGTGTTTTTGTTAACGTCTTTTTTTGGAAGCAAACAAGTGACTTTTCTATAATAGTAATTTATAATTTGACCCACTATTTAACTACTCCCATAACCTTCATTATAGGCGGGATGATTGCTAAGAAGAAAAATGGTGTATGGTCCCTGAGAATTGGGCTTATGCTGTATGCTGTGTTTTATGGGTTGATTGCATTTCTTGGTGACAGGGCTGCACTTCAGATTTACTTCCTTGGGATATTATTTGGAATGGCAACAGGCTTTTATTGGCTCGCATACAATACTCTCAGTTTTGACCTTACCAATACAAAGAACAGAGACACATTTAATGGTTTGAATGGAAGTATTGGAGGAATTGTATCTGCAGTGACTCCAATAACCTCAGCATATATAATAAGCAGGTTTGGAGGACTTCGAGGCTACAGAATAGTTTTTGGAATCACACTTGCATTATTTATAGCACTATTCCTATTAAGCTTAATACTAAAGTGCAAAACCTATGGTAGCAGGCTGGATTTTAAGAGATGCTTTTCAGAGAATACAGAGGAATGGAGTATAATTAGGAAGGCAACTGCCATTTGGGGATTCAGGGATGTAATAATATGGTTTATTATAACCATACTTATAATCCAAATTACTAATAGTGAGTTAACACTGGGAACTATTACTCTTGCATCTTCACTTATTTCATCAGCTGCCTTTTGGCTTGTACAGAAGATAATAAAGCCTCAAAAGAGAAGGCTTTCCATACTCATAGGAAGCCTGGGAGCCTTTATTGCAGTACTTGGAATTGTGCTGAATGTAAGCATTAATACACTGATTTTCTATGTCGTTGTGGATGGATTTTTTCTTCCCTTTTTCATGATTCAACTATCCTCAGCTACATTTAATGTGATTGACCGCAGCCAAGAGGAGGATATGAGGATAGAATATATGGTTAACAAGGATATTGTACTAAACTTCGGAAGGATAGTAAGTTCCATAATACTGCTCCTTCTGATTTCAGTTTTTAAGGATCCTTCAATTCTAAGAGCTTATTTGCTGTTCATAGGTGTAGTACCCCTGGTATCCGCCTACTTTCTAAGAAGGCTTACTAGAATTTTAGAGGGGAAGTAAGCTAGTACGACTTTTAGAATTGGGACTAGAATAGGGACAGTTAAGATGTGTTTTTATACACTTTACTTGTCTTTACTATATAATTGGAATAAAATATAATCATACAAATTATTCCAACATGTCCATGGGGTGATTATATGGATTATAAAAAGTTATTTGCATTAATGTTAACTTTGATAATGCTGTTAAGTTAGTATGGCTGTAAAAAAGAAGTAAATAATAATAATGATGAAGTAACTTCAAATCAAGCCCAACCAGCAGCTGAAAAGTCCATAAGCAATTCCTATATAAGCAAAGATGAGGATATACTTCATGAGCAGTATTTGGTTGAACAATCGGGATCGATTTACTATCTCAATCCTGATGATAAAAACAAGCTATATAAAAGAAACATGGATGGCATTAAAAATTTTAAAATAATAGATAGTTATCTTGGCTCCTATTGTTTAGATGGGGAATGGATTTATTTCACCTTTATGAGTTATGGAATTTATAGAATGAAGATAGACGGGACAGAGGAACAAAAGTTAATAGCTATCAATTGGATGGATAGTCCATTTATGGTTAATGGCAATTGGATATTCTTTCCATATGAAATGGGACTATCAAAGATCAAAACCGATGGTACTGAAAAAACAAGGCTCTATGAGGATATATATGGAATAGGACAAATGCTGTCTATTAAGGATGGACGCATTTATTATGAAAACACAATAGAAGAGGGCGGAGGCTATTACAATTGATGTTTGTCCACTTCTACACTAATTTTTAAAAACTACTTCATTAGCTTTTTTAATTCCCTGAGGATAAGGATAACATAGGATTTAATTGTTTTAACACATCTGCGTAAATTTAAAATATAATAGTTGACACTTTAAATATTATCGTTTACAATCAGGACATTGAAAGGAGTGGTTGACATGTCAGTGTCTGAGCAACTTAAAATATTTTGTGTCAAACTTGGGGTAAGTGTTTCTGAACTCGGACGTTTGGCCGGAAAAAGTCCGCAAGCTTTTAGCCAGAAGATGAAGCGGGAGAGTTTTTCAGTTGACGAATTGAAACAAATTGCAGAAGCGGCAGGTTGTAAATATGAAGGCGCCTTTATCATGGCAAATGGTGAAAAGGTCACATACTAACCAGAAGGAGGAAAATGTATAATGGATTTATATAAAAAGATTGATCTTTATAAGACCTCCATCGACAAGCTGCGTCCCTTTGAGGGCGAACTTCTAAAAGAGCTCAAAGCTTATTACCGCATTGGTCTCACATGGTCAAGTAATGCCATAGAAGGCAACATCCTCACTGAGAGTGAGACAAAGGTGTTACTTGAGGATGGTCTGACTGTCGGTGGTAAGCCCCTCAAGGACACATTTGAGGCATTAGGTCATGCACAGGCATACGATTTCATGTTTACTCTGTTGAATGGACGTAAGATTGCTGTGGCTGATGTTTTAACTATGCATCGGATGTTCTACAAGGACATCGGCCCCGAGGCGGCTGGCCAGTACCGCACAGGACCAGTTATTATAACAGGCTCCAAGTATGCAGTGTGCAAAGTAGAGCGAATACAGGATGAAATGGATCAACTGTTCCAGTGGGCATCCTCCGAAAGGGACAAATATCATCCAATTAAGTTTGCAGCGCAACTGCATAAGCGTTTTGTGTTCATCCAGCCATTTATTGATGGCAATGGCAGGATTTCAAGGTTGCTGATGAACACTGCTCTGATTCAGGACGGTTACATGCTGGCAGTGATACCTCCGATCTTACGTCAGGAGTATATCAGCTTGCTGGAAGGAGCTCATAAGGATGACCACCCATTTATGAACTTTATTGCAGAGCGGGTAATGGAATCCGAGAAGGAGATCATGCGGCTGCTGCACATACCATTCCCAGAACATGTATAATATAAAAAACAACAGAGTTGAAGTAAAATATAGATCAGGGACAGTCAGCAACCTTTGATTGGTTCAAAAGGTTGTTGACTGTCCCTGATCTGCTACATTCCACAAAAATTAAATTGCCAAGTAATTCCGTACTTATCTATTACAGAGCCATAACACTTGCTCCAGAATGTTTCTTGAAGCTCCATAATTACGGTACCACATTCTTTCAATTTATTAAAAGAGCATTTAATTTCCTCCATATTCTTACTGACAATTGTAAGGCTTATGTTGTTTCCTAAAACAAAAGGCATCCCGGGAAGAACATCAGAAAACATAACATTGCTTCCATTAATATCAAGCTCTGTATGCATAACTAAATTTTTTGCTTCCTCTGGTAGAACAAATTCGGGGTTTGGTGGTGCTTCCCCAAAGATCATAATTTGCGGTTTTTCTGTTTCAAAAACATCAGAATAAAATTCTACAGCTTCCCGGCAGTTTCCATTAAAATTGATATACACTTCTACAGCCATTTTTTCAACTCCTCAAATTATTTTCTTTATTTGAAATTCATTTCATATCACTAACAAATTGGATAAAAACATAAGGAAACAATCTAACAGATCCCTTTAGTGTTTTATTTGAATATTGTTTTTTACTATCACTAGAATTTGAAATACTGCCTAATCCCACTCTTCTTCAAGAACTTTTTCAACAAATACTTTATTATCTTCTCATCAAACTGGGTCCCTGCATTGCTTTTGAGCTCCTTGATTGCAGCTTTGACACTTAATGGCTCTTTGCTGCTGCCAACCCGAGTCATGAAATCATAAGCCTCTGCTACACTTATAACTTTTGATAAATAGGGTATTTCATCATCCTTTAAGCCCTGGGGATATCCTTTTCCATCTAGTCTCTCATGGTGCGCCAGCACATATTCTGTGAAACAATTGCCATGGGGAGTAATGGGGCGGTTAAGTTTTGTTGATTTTTACTTATTACATATTTTTTTCATCACAATCTCTCCAAAAACTTCCTAAAGCTAAAGCTGGTTTATTAAACTCTTATAAAATTGATTTATAAATTGATTTTTTTACATAAAAAAAAGGTGCTTGTCCCTTTTCACACCAATTTTAAAAAATTACTTTGTCAACCTTTTAAATTTTATGATCCTATTTTATGCAGCATATTGAGTTATAAATTCATTTAGTATATTTCGGTACCTTTCATCTTCATCCATTAACCTATATCCTATACTGCAAAGCTTTGATACCCTGGATTGGGTAATGTTCCCTAACAATCTGCATATGTCAGCACACCTATAATTACAAAGACTTCGCATTAGCATTGCTGCAAGGGCACGGGAATTAACAGCATCTTTGCGATGTTTCCATTGAAATCTGTACTTTTCTACCCCAGTTCTTTTAGCGATAAAATCAAATATATCATCTGGATT
>JBEQBT010000246.1:0-5123 GCA_041639705.1 Clostridiaceae bacterium
GTCCTCTCCCTAACCTAATTTCAATCAGATCAACTTCAGCTGCTTTAACTGATGCATCTGCAGCGTAAATTGCAGTTGCCAGAGAAAATGTTTCAATTACTCCTACTGCATCTCTCTTTTCTATATCTGAAGAACCATTTAATGCTGCAAAAACCTGAGGATGAATACTTGGTATCACTAGCATATCAACTAATGATTCTTTTGCTTCAGCACATCCAGCCTCTACTGAACTTTTTACAGCAGCAACATCTCCCTGTACCAATATAATATACTTTCCTGGACAAACAGGTTGTGCAGTTACTAATGTAACCCTTGCTGTTTTAAGCATTGCGTCTCCTGCTTCTATACCAACTGCTATACTATTTACTTCCAACATTCCTAGTGAATCCATTATTTCACCTCGCTTAAAGCATTTATTGCGATATACTGCTCTGATACACTTGTAATCACACCATTTATACTGGCATGAACATTTGCTCCGAGCTTTCCTTCCTGAATAGAGCCAATCAAATCACCTTTTTTTACTGAATCTCCAACACTTACCACTGGTATAGCTTGTACACCAATATGTTGCTTTAAAGGAATTTTTACTTCATTTACCTCGATAGGTTCAACATTAATTGGTGCAGCAAAATCGTATTTACTGACCCCCAATCTTTCCATAAATCTTTTTGCAGGAACCTTTTTGTAGTTTCTCATGTCACTTGTCTCAAAAGGAACTAATCTATCAGGTTTTATTCCTTTCTTTATAAGTCCTGTTTTTATTGCAGTAACCATTTTACCAGGTGATAGGCCCATACTACATGCATAATAGGAACATAATCCGCAATCACAGCAACCAAAAACTGTATCAGCATTTCCAATTGCTAAAGCTTCACCATATGCCACTGCTCTCATTACCCTATGGGGTTCCACTCCAAGTCCCAGGGCATTTCTTGGACACATCTGGGTACAATAGTTACACTGGCAGCATACCGATTTTGCAAGCTTAATATCCCTTTCAAGTGGTGTGGTCTTCTTTTTCATTAATGGGTGGTCACTTGGAAGGATTATCACACCTCCAAGTGTTTTTGTAACAGGCGTACTCCAATCCCTCTCTACTTTACCCATTGCAGGCCCCCCAAGTATCATTGAATACCCTTCCTGATTTTTAGGGCCTCCTGCAATTTCTAAAAGCTTTGTAATTGGTGTTCCAATTGGAACATTAAGTGTTATTGGGTTTTGAACCTCTCCTGTTATTGTTACGAATTTAGTTGTAACGGGTATTTCATTACTAGCTTGAGCTATGTTTAACAATGTGTTTACATTGCACACAATCGCACCAACATCTACAGGTAAACCACCTAAAGGCACTACTTTTCCTGTAACCTCATAAATAATCTGCTGTTCATCTCCTGCAGGAAAAAAATTTCCAATAAGTTGTACCGATATATTTATATTATTGCTTCCAGCTAATGCCTCATTTAGCTTTTCTACAGCCCTATGATATTTTTCCTTTAAACATATTACGCCTAACCTGGCATTTGATATTTTCATTACTATGCGTAAACCTTCAATAATTTTGTCAGGATAAAGCTCCATTATCTGTTGGTCTACTTTAAGCAATGGTTCACATTCTGCCCCATTTGCAATGACCATATCTGCCCTGTTATTCACTTTTACATGTGTAGGAAACCCTGCACCGCCTGCTCCTACAACTCCAGCATCCTTTATTTGCTCCAAATATGACTTAACCATGTATAAGCTCCTCACATTAAATAATTCTAAATGATTCTGAAAGTGTACACCTTCTTAGCCTGACAAAGCTTTTTGCAGAAGTAAGTCCTTCTCCTGTTGGAGTTGCTATTGTAAGAGTTGTATATCCTTCTCCACCAATTCCCAGGCCAGCATAGGATGGAGCATTTTTTACAAATATAGTTGTGTCAAGTGCTTTTGCAGCAGATGTTAGATTGTGAACGTTCGTAGAATGCATTATAGCTGTATGCCTGCAATTGTTTTCTGCTGCTACTGCCCTGTCTATTGCTTCATTCAAGCTATCTACTCTTGAAATTGCAAGCAGGGGCATCAAAAGTTCAGTTGTTACAAAGGGATGATCATAATCAACTTCTGCAAGTACAAGTTTGTAATCTTCATTTGTTTTTATATCACAAGCATTAAGAATATAGCTTGCACTTTTACCAACAAATTTTCTATTAACTACGTATTTACCCTTATTATCCTTTTCAAGTATTACTGACTGTATTTTTTCTATTTCATCATTATTAGCCCTGTAGCAGTTGTTTTTTACCATTTCCTTTATAAGTTCATCTGCTACATTTCTAAAAACAAAAACTTCCTTTTCAGCTATACAAAGTATATTGTTATCAAAGCTTGCACCTTTCGTAATATCAGCTGCAGCTTTTTTTATATCAGCTGTATCATCAACTATTACAGGAGGATTACCTGGTCCTGCTGCAATAACTTTTTTACCACTTCTCATAGCAACATTTACTACTGCTTCTCCGCCGGTTACTGCTAATATTCTGATATCTTTATGTTCCATTATTGCTTTGCTTGTTTCCATTGTTGGTTCAAAAACGGAACATAAAAGTGTCTCAGGTCCACCTGCACTTTTTATAGCTTTATTTAATATACTAATAGCTTCAATAGTTGCCTTTTTTGCACTTGGATGTGGATTGAATACGACTCCGTTTCCTGCTGCCACCATGCTAATACTGTTATTTATAACAGTCGCAGTTGGGTTTGTTGAAGGCGTGATTGCCCCAATAACACCGTAAGGCGCTTCTTCAATCAATGTCATTCCATTATCTCCGGTATATGCAACTGTATGAAGATCTTCAGTCCCGGGTGTTTTTTCTGCAGCTAACAGATTCTTTATCACTTTATCTTCTACCCTGCCATATCCAGTTTCTTCATTTGCCATAACTGCCAGATGTCTTGCATTATCTATAGCAGCTTTTCTCATTGCAGCTATCATTTTTGCACGTTGCTCCATGCTCAGTGATACAAGCTGCTTTTGTGAAATCCTTGCAGCTTCTATTGCATCATCAATGTAAGTGTATATGCCTGGACAATTCAACTTACAAGCTACTGATTCCCCAACATTACCCCCATTAAATTTTCTTGTCATTTCTCCAACAATTTCATCTATTCTTGATTTTTCTAAACTCATACTACACCTCCAATTGTATAAAGTTTACTCCCATTTCCCTGGCAACGTCTCTGGCAAGAGGTGTTATAATACATCCTTTTTCGCATAATATTTCTTTTGTTCCACTTTTATAAAAATCCTCAACTTCTCTTTGAGTAATCAACTGTTTACTATGAACAGTCATAGCATCAGATTTTTTCTCCCTGTCACTCTTAAGAACCTCTATTAATACACCTATTTCAGAAATGGAGCCTAATAAATCTTTAATCTTTTTACCAAAACTATTTGCAGGTAAAGCTTGTACCTCATAATCAAATAGAAAAACTGTTTTTTTCTTATGAAGCAATGAATAAATCACTAAGTTTTCAAGGAATCCAGAATCATCATCCTCAACCAATGCTCGCATTTGTTTCAATTCTGGAGATAGGAATATGATTTCCTCATATTTATTAATGTTATTTGCCAGATTATCTCTTGCAAGCTCACCATTTAAATCATAAATTTCTTTTACAGACTCAAATTTTATTGTCTCAGTCTTTTTGAAGGAAGCAATACTCATCTCGCAATCACAGTATCTGTTTTCTATTTGCTTTACCATTGCCTCCAGATTCATGACATTTACAGGGATTATTAGGAGCAGCTGTTTTATCTTCGGCATAGAAACATCTTGAAGACTCACTGTTTGTGATTGCTGCATAGTTCTATTTACAACTTCAGCAGTGGTTTTTTTTATGAGGGCTTGCAATTCTATTTCACTTAATTTCATTCCCAGCCTCCTTACTTACCTAGTTTTGTCATTATTTCTTTAAATTCCTTTATGCAAAGGCTTGCACCACCAATGAGAAATCCAGATACATTTTGTGCAATTGCCAGGTCAACCACATTAGAGGCTTTAACGCTGCCACCATAAAGTATTGGTATTTTTTCTGCTGAAGCTACACCATATAGTGAATTTAGTGTGTACCTTATATATCCGTGGGTATCTTCTACCTGAGCAGGCGTTGCATTTATCCCCGTACCAATTGCCCACACAGGTTCATATGCAATAATCACATTATCAAGGTTTTCAGTATTCAGTTTTGCAAGACCTTTAACTAACTGATTTTTGAGTTTCTCCTCGTAACGCTTTGATTGACGTTCTTCAAGGTTTTCTCCAATACAAAGAACTGGCTTTAAGCCATGTTTTATACAGGCTTCTACCTTTCTTTCAACCATCTCATCTGTTTCCTTAAAAATGTTCCTTCTTTCAGAATGACCAATTATGGCATATTTGCACTGAAAATCTTTTGCCATTCCAGGTGAAATCTCTCCAGTAAAAGCTCCTGAATTTTCCCAGAACATATTTTGCACTCCATATAATACTTTGCTATATCTCAGCTTATCTCTCATTAGATACAGATAGGGATAGGTCGGAAATAAGACAAAAGTATTCTTCTCATCGAGTGCTGATTTATTTAGAAAATCCAAAAATTCAATAACTTCCTTTGTATTTTTGTTCATCTTCCAATTTGCAGCAATTATGAAGTTTTTAGTTTTAATAATTTCTGAATATGCCGCTTGTTGCACAAGTTTATATATATATTGCTTTTCTATCACTTCATCAACCCATCTCATATATTTCCTATATATAATAGTTTGTACCAATTTCATCAGGATAATAGATTATTATATCTCATCGGTTAGATTTAATATTGTGTACTCCTCTGAATAGATATGAATCTTCTGCATAAATGAATCTGCGTCTGCCAATAGTTCAGCACCAGCATTTGATGCTAAGTCCTTTTTCATTTCATTTATAGTATCCCAACATAGCTCGGCAGTACCATCATATGTCAATTCCCCTGGGTTATCTTGATATTCATCAATTGCAATGTTAATTCTGCAGCACCTTAGTTTCCTAAGTTTCAGAACTAAAGGTGAATATTCCTCTAAACAGTGCTTTTTGAATTCTTCCTTACTTACTCCTGGTTTT
>JBEQBT010000247.1:0-5120 GCA_041639705.1 Clostridiaceae bacterium
TGGCAAAGAGACTGGTTGAAATAGCACACAAGGAAGAGGCAAAGGTTATATGCCATGGATGTACAGGTAAAGGAAACGACCAGGTACGTTTTGAGGTTGGAATTGCCTCCTTTGACCCCACAATTAAGATAATTGCACCCTGGAGAATATGGGACATTGATTCAAGGGAAGCAGCAATTGATTATGCAGAGGCAAGGGGAATTGAAGTTCCTGTTACAAAGAAAAAGATATATTCAATGGATAAGAACCTATGGCATTTAAGCCATGAGGGTGGAGAGCTTGAGGATCCAATGAATGAACATAACCAAGCAATGTATCAGATGACTACTCCTGTAGAAAAAGCTCCAGATAAGCCAGAGTATGTTGAAATATACTTTGAAAAGGGAGAACCTAAAAAGGTTAATGGTGTGGAAATGGACCCTGTGGCCATGATAGAATTATTAAATAAGGTTGCTGGTGATAATGGTGTTGGTATAATAGATATTGTAGAAAATAGATTAGTAGGAATGAAATCAAGGGGAGTATATGAGACACCAGCTGGAACACTTCTATATGAAGCACATGACAATCTGGAAAGATTGACACTTGATAAACAGACCTATCACTATAAGCAGCTAGTTGCTCAAAAATATGGTGAGCTCGTTTATGATGGACTATGGTTTTCCCAGTTGAGAAATGCTCTTGATGCATTTGTAGATTCTACTCAGGAAACTGTAACAGGAAGTGTAAAGCTTAAATTATATAAGGGTAATATAATGGTTGCATCAGTTGATACACCCTATGGATTATACAAAGAAGAGATTTCTTCCTTTAAAACAGGAAGCTTATACAGCCATAAGGATTCAGAGGGCTTTATAAATCTATTTGGACTACCATCAAAAATAAGCGCAATGGTTAACAATAAAAAATAAAGACACGGGTTTAAAATATTGTTGATTTTAACCCGTTTTACTGTAGGGGCGAACAGTATTCGCCCGCAGAGCACCTGCGAGTTAGGTTATTCATCGATTGTTGATGTATAATAACGGGCGAACACTGTTGCCCAAATTGGAGATTTTTCGAATAAAAAGCAACATAGTCAAATAAAACAGGAAAGGATTTTTTTATGAAGCTATGGGGAGGAAGATTTAAGGAATCTGAAAGCAAGCTTATGGAGGACTTTAACAGTTCCTTAAGCTTTGATAAAACCCTTTATAAACAGGATATAGAAGGGAGCATTGCTCATGTCCTAATGCTTGCCAAGTGTGGAATTATAAATCAAGAAGAGGGAAGCCTGATAAAAAAAGGACTTGAGGATATACTCTTCGACATAGAATGTGGAGTACTTAAGCTAGAAGGCAGCTATGAGGATATTCACAGCTTTATAGAATCAAATCTGACTGCAAGACTTGGGGACCTAGGAAAAAAGCTGCATACAGCAAGAAGCAGAAACGACCAGGTAGCAGTAGATATGAGGCTCTATGCAAAGGAAGCAGCAAAGGAAGTATCAGAGAATATTAAGGCGCTCATAAGCACTCTTACTGACCTAGGAGAAAATAATTCAGGAGTAATTATGCCTGGATACACACATATGCAAAGGGCACAGGTTGTTACATTTAAATATTACATGCTTGCATATGTAAGTATGTTTAAAAGGGATGTCAAAAGACTTGATAGTGCACTTGAAATACTAAATGAAAGTCCCCTTGGATGCTGTGCACTTGCAGGAACTACCTATAATATAGATAGGGAATATACTGCAAAAAAGCTTGGATTTAATAAGCCTGTTGATAATTTTTTAGATGGTGTAAGCGACAGAGATTATTTAATAGAGCTCCTGGGAGCTTTTTCGATAATAATGCTGCACTTAAGCAGACTTTCCGAGGAACTTATAATTTGGAGCAGCAAGGAGTTTGGCTTCATCCAAATAAGTGATGAATTTGCAACAGGGAGCAGCATTATGCCTCAAAAGAAAAACCCAGATGCAGCAGAGCTTATAAGAGGGAAAACAGGGAGGGTATATGGAGCACTTGTTTCTCTCTTGACTACAATGAAGTCACTTCCACTTGCATACAACAAGGATATGCAGGAGGATAAAGAACCCTTCTTTGACTCAGTAAAGACAGTATTATCCTCCATACAGGTTATGGCTGGAATGTTAAAGACACTAACTGTAAAGAGCGGCAGAATGAAGGAAGCAGTTAAATTGGGCTTCCTAAATGCAACCGAAGTTGCCGACTACCTTGTACTAAAGGGAATGCCCTTTAGAGATGCCCACGGGGTTGTTGGAAGCATTGTGTTGTACTGTGAGGAGAATAACTGCTCAATTGAAGAGCTTAGCTTGGGGGAGTTGAAAGGGTTCAGCTCATTGTTTGAAGAGGGTGTCTATGAATATATTGACTATGAAAATAGTCTAGAGAAGGGAATAAAAAAGCAGATGAAATAAAAAAAGCAGGAGTCCTATTGGAAGTTAGATTCAAATAGAACTCCTGCTTTTTACGTTGATATTAAAACTGCATTTTTACTATACTATCTAAAACAATTGACTGTTTCATATCAATTATTTCATAATTTTCTGAACGTCTGAATGTTAAAAGCATGCTCTTTATTGTAAATTCGAATGTTCCGTCCATAAGTATATCCATCTTGTTAATTAGTTTATTACAGCCTTTGATTTTGTTCCTGTATGTTAATATGTAGAATAAGTGTACAGCTCCTGATAATTTGAAAACTATCACTTGCTATGAGCTGTGCACCCTTTTATTTTTACATTTTATAAATGTTACTCCTGTAACACAAAATATAGGAGCAAATACCAGTAGTATAAGAGAAGGAACATAAAATGCAATTATGCCCCAGCCTGTGACTGCAAGGGTAGAACCAAGACCAATGATTGCAAGTATGCATCTTGTAAAAAACCTTAATACTATTTTGGGAAAAATGGTATTGATCAATCACTTATTTAAGTTTTATGTAATTTATCTAAATATAATCAATACTACCTTATTATTCAAATTAAATTACCATCAATACCATATGTAAATTTCCTTCCATTAACGATATCATCTTAATAACAGTCATAATTTATCCATAAATTATGACAACATTCACTTAATTATCTTCATCATTTCAAAAAAGTTATATAAACACAATATCAAACAAAGGGAGTAAATTTAATGAACAAAAAAATGAAAGCAATATCCATAATACTGCTTTTCATTCTATTCTTTACACTGCTTCCAACTCAATCTCTTGCACAGGAAATAACAAAGTCAATTGATCAAAGTAATACAATCGATACACCACCAGTAGAGGAAGCAAGTAAACCAGAACCTAAAATAGTTGAAGAGATAACAGATAAACGTGAGAAAAATGTTAAACATTTTCTAAAAGAGGACATGACTCAGGAAGCCGATGTATATCCAACAGCAGTACACTACATAAGTAATGGTAAATGGAAGGATATAAATAATACTTTAATTGATGAAAAGGATGAGAATAATAATGATGTTCTTGGAAACAAGGACAACAGCTATAAAGTAAAAATAGCTAAGAATACCAGTTCAAATAAGCTTGTTAGAATAACAAAGGATAAGTATGAAATATCCTGGAACATGGAGAATATTACACAATCAAAATCACAGGTAGTACCAGTTAATACAAGCTTAATAAATTCCAAATCAGAAAATGAAAAGAAAAGAACCTTATCAAAGTTATCATCAACAGTTAACTTTTTAAACATTTTACCAAATACAGATTTACAATATATTGTTGAGCCTGAAGGTGTGAAGGAAAACATAATAATTAACCAAAGGGTTGATAATCCTGTATATAAATTTAACATTAGTTCTAAAAACTTAACAGCGAAGCTGCAGGAGGATAAGTCTATAATCTTTTACGATATCTCAGATTCCTCAAAAGCAATATTTAAGCTTGATAAGCCATTTATGTATGATAAAAATGGCGAACAAAGTAAAGATATAAATATAACTCTTGAGAAAGTAAATAATGAATATATTTTAATGTTAACTCCCGACAACAATTGGCTTAGCAGTTCAGATAGAGTATATCCAGTTACAATTGACCCACAGGTTTCAACATCTCTTGATAAAGCAAATATACACGATGCCCATGTAACCGAAACATACCCAACAACTAATTATCAACTGAGCTATATGCTTAAAACTGGTGTGGGAAGAAACAGAACCTATGTAAAATTTGACCTGCCAGCACTTTCAGCAGGTGATATGGTAATAGGAGCAGTATTTAATGCTACACTTTTAAGCTCAAATCCTGACTACCGTCAGGTAGATGTTCACAAGGTATTAGCAGACTGGAATGATTCAACAATAACCTGGAGCAACATGCCAGCATATAACACAGCTAAAATCGAAGATTATCAAAATGTTAAAGATATGAATATACCTTACTCCTGGAATGTAACAGGCATTGTAAAGGACTGGTATCAGACAGGTAATAATTATGGACTTATGCTTAAAAACCATGATGAAACAACCGGTTATGTTGAATACTACTCAACAGATACAAACTTAGCTTATCAGCAGTATAGGCCCCAGGTAACAATAAGCTATCTGAACAATTCAGGCCTTGAAGGATACTGGACATACCATTCCCAAAGTATCGGCAGAGCCGGGACAAGCTATATTAATGATTATAATGGAAATTTAATATAAATTCATAATGACCTGACTATGAATGGAAACAAATTACCTGTTTCATTAAATCATGTATACAATACAAATGACTGGGGAAAGGGAGTAGGCCAGGGTTTAGGCTGGAGACTAAACCTTTACCAGGAGCTTGCACTAGTTAATATAGATAATACACAGTATTATATGTACACAGATGAGGACGGTACAAAGCATTACCTTTTATATGATTCGGATTTAAAAGTCTACAAAGATGAGTCCGGACTAGATTTAACAATGGTAAAAAATACTGATGGAACTTATACAATTATGGATAAGGGTGGAAATAAATTATACTTCACCACATCAGGATATTTATTTAAAATAGAGGACAACAATTCAAATACAATGAATCTAACCTATACGGGCGGAAGAATAACAAGCATTACAGACGGTGCTGGAAGAGTTACAGAGTTGACATATAATGAGGCT
>JBEQBT010000248.1:0-5087 GCA_041639705.1 Clostridiaceae bacterium
ATATATTTTTACATGGAACACTAAATTTAATGAATGTCGATATATATTTGAATGGAGGAATTATATGTTTAGATTTTTAATTGTATTTACAGTTGGAATATTTTTGATTTATATTTGCATATATAGTTATAAATTCCTAAGGCATAGAAAAGAAAGTAAAATTTTAATGAGGTTTATGACATCTTGTATGCTACTATTTACATTTACAATAGTTTTTTATGAAAATATATTTTTTAATAATAATGTAACAAATGAGGAATATATAGGACTTTCTGCAATAAACGAAAGCAATGTCTTTATAAGTAGTCATGGCATCAGTTTAGAAGATGAAAAAGAAAAAGTTGATGCAGTAAATAAACAAGAAATAGAAGCTAAAATAACTGCTTATTTTGATAATGCAAGCCCTGGGAGAGGGTCAATTACAAATTTAATTGTAACAGGTCCACCTAAGGGTAGAGTAACTGCAATTTGTCAATATAAGGGTCATGGAACGCCTTATATAATGCCAATAGGAGTAAATGGCCTGGCTGTTATACCAATACTGGTAGACAGTGATGCTGAACCTGGACTTTTGGTGGTGGTGGACATTACTGTAAGCTATAATGGTAAGCAATACAAGTTAAATTCAGTTTTTACTCCACAGTAGTGTTATATTAATAGCGTTTGCCGCACCACGCTAAATGAAAGTCAGACTTTGTCATTCTGAACGCAGTGAAGAATCTAAGTGCAAAGATCCTTCGCTATGCTCAGGATGACAGAACAAGGGAATGCTTTCATAATAATGACCTATTTATACTTTATTTCTTTTCAAATCGAACTATTTATGAGAAAATATCACATAGAGGTGATTTTATGCAGAATAACAATAAAATAGTAGCAGATACAAAGGAAAACTTTTATAGAATACTTCTTGTAAGGCTTGAAGGCCAGCTTTCCTCTGAAAAGGATTCAATGGCTAATATTTGTAATAGTGCTGCATTGTTGTTTAATAATTTGGAGAGCATTAACTGGTCAGGATACTATTTTATGAGAAATGGAGAACTAGTACTTGGCCCATTTGGAGGCAAGCCGGCATGTTCAAGGATTAAGATTGGAAATGGTGTTTGCGGTAGTGCTGTAAGGGAAAGAAAAACTTATCTGGTTCCAAATGTACATGAGTTTGAAGGACACATTGCATGTGACAGTGCATCTAATTCTGAGATAGTAATACCAATTTTAATGAATAATGTAGTTTATGGAGTATTGGATATAGACAGTCCTATAATAAATAGATTTGATGATGTAGACAAAAAATACCTTGAAAAGTTAGTAGAAAAGCTAAATAAGTATATTGATTGGAATGAATTTATTAAATTTTAATAAATACTTGTAAAAAAGACTGATAAGTAACTATAAAGTTGCTAATCAGTCTTTTTTTACATAGGTAAACTGAATAATGTAATAATATGTAATATTTATAAAAATATTGTATAAATGGAACAATTGACTTCTGAATTCAATGGTGTTATTATCAAATAAACCAATATAATTTCCATAATATACTATAATTACCAAATAAAATGTTTAAGAATAGAGAAATTAAGTACTTGTTAATAAAAGACTGTTAACTAAATATATATTGTATTTGCAAATATTTAAAGTGTACAAGCAATTAACTTTATCTTTATGTTGAACTTCTTGGCAACCTTAGAGGTTATTACTACTATTCATCATAACATATAAAAAATCATATATTTTTTAAATTTTGAATAGTATATTAACGAATCAATTATTACATTCCGCTTTAAATAATATCAAAACACTTCTCAAGAATGTTACTAACTATCTCATAACACAATTAATTTTACGTTTACAAATATTGGAGGTATCCAAATGAATTATGAAAGTGAATATTTAAATGCATGCTCACTTTTAAATAATGGACAAATGAATGAAGCTGTAAAGGAGTTTAAGGAAATATTGAGCAATGATTGTTTTCACCATGAAAGTATAAATAAGATTGGAGTTGCACTTGCTGGACAGAATAGGTTAGATGAAGCATTAGAAATGTTCAATAAATGTATTGATATAAAATCTGATTTTGTACCTGCAATTGTTAACATAGGCAATATATATAAACAAAAATCAGATAATCAAAATGCATTAAAGTTTTATAACATAGCAATTAATGTGGATGAGAATTATTATCTTGCATATTACAATCTTGCAATTGCATATAAATCCATAGCTAACTATGATGAATACTTTAAAAATATAAAAAAATATAAGAAGCTCTATAAGCAATATATTAATAATAAAGAGAAGTTTGCAGCAAGAAAGGTAAACAAGAAACATATTTATATAACAGCAATAGGAATAGTAGTAGTTATGTTTTTGCTGATTTGGAGTTCTCGGGGAATTTGATTAGGTTAGCAATGTACATAAAATGCACTCATTTGCATTTTAATGTATATGCAATATACATTTCATTTAATAATACTTAATCATGTATTTTTTTGTTTTAACGAGGGGGGGATAATTGGTAAAGAGTATTAGTACCAAGAAAATAACCTATAAAAGGAGGAAAGAGTGTGAAAAAGGTAATTTCATTTGTAATCGCAACTATCATGATTTTAGGCATGGCTTATTCTGCAATAGCTGCAACTCCTGCAGCAGTAACCAAAACTGGCATAGTTAAGGGCTTTACTGAAGCTGCTGTAACTTTAGGTATAGGTGGAGTAAACATCACTTACAAAATTGAAAAGAATACTAAAATTACACTTAGCACTATTCCAACACCAATAATGGAAGCAGCAAAAAAAGGAGCGAAGGCTAATATTACTCTATCAGGAACAAAACTTATAGCAATAGATTTTGGCGAAATAGGTGAGCAGCAGCAGGGTGCTATGGAGCTTACAACAACATATACTCGTAGTATGACATCAGATACAAATACAGACGTAACCTTTAAAAATTCTACAAAGGAAGAAATCGGAGAAGAGGAGGACAGTGTTTTTGGATATGATCCAAGTGAGAGAAATAAAGTTACTATTGGTTCAGTTGCTATAATTCCAGAAACATTAAAGGTTGTTTTAAATGGAAAAGAACTAAAGGTTGTTAAAGAGGATGGAAAGCTTGATCCAACAACAAAGGGTGATGAAGTACAAATTATCAAGGATCCAGATGATAATAATAGACTTTACCTTCAATTCGAAGCTGATTTAACTGAGGATGCAACCCTTGGACAAGAGGATATAGAAAAAATATTATCAGTAACATATAAGAAAAAAATATTTAAATTAACAACTGCTGAAATATTTAAATATAGTGTAGATGAAGATGTTTATGTGGAGGTTAATGGAAAGGAAAGTACATTACCTAAGGCTTTAAACAGAAGCAGTTATGCATATTTAGTACTAAGTCCATTAGGAAACATAATATATATTGATTCATTTTATAAGGATTTAGAAAGCAGTGTTAAAAGTATAAGCGGGGATACACTTAATATAGGTGTAGCTGCCAAGGGAAGAACACCATTTACTGATACATTGAAAATATCAGAAGCAGTAACTGTTCAAGCAGAAAAAGGTGATGCCCTCGAAATGAGCGATATAAAAGCAGGGGATACGATATTAGTTACTGTAGATCCATATGAGGACTATAAAGTTATTAGCATAATTAAAAAATAATGTGTAGTAGGAGGGAGAAAATGAAAAAAGCTAAGATGCTGTTATCCATGCTAATGGCGTTTATTATGGTATTTTCAAGCTTTGGTATGACATTAGCAGATACTGTTAAAGGAAATGTAATAGTAGAAACTGTATTTGCAGATCCAATGGGTCTTGTACCAGGGTTTTCCACAGATGCAATGACTAGTGATATTGGTGCATTATTGAGTGATTCACTTCTAGATGTTGATGCTAATTACAATTTGATTCCTAAAATGGCTGAATCATGGACTATGTCAAAGGATAACCTTGTAGCTACTGTAAAGTTAAGAAAGGGCTGGAAGTGGCATGATGGAGTGGAAGTAACTGCAGATGACGTAAAATTCTCATTTGATTTGATTATGAACCCAGAAACTAATTCCCCTCGTAGACTTGATGTTTCTGAGTATGTAAAAAGTGTAGAAGTTAAAGATAAATACACATTAGTATTTAATGCTAATTATGCATATGCATTTTTTGAGTATGCGATACTTACTCTTCCATATATCTATCCAAAGCACCTTCTAGAAAAAATTGCTCCTAAGGATGTTGCATCATCTGCCTATATGCAAAAGCCTATAGGCAATGGTCCTATGAAATTTGTTGAATATAGGCCAGGTGAAAGAATAGTATTGGAGAAGTTTGATGGATATTATGCACAATTCAAAGCAAAGACTCCAAGTGATAAATATATATTCCAGATTACACCAAACCAATCTACTTCAATTTTAAAGGCCAGAACTGGAGAAGCAAATTTCACTGCTGTTCCTGCAGCAGAGGTAGCTGCAACAAAGTCGGTTAATTCTCTAGTAGTTAGAACAAGTCCAAGTCTTATGTTCAGATATCTTGTATGGAACTTTAACAAACCATACTTTAAGGATAAGAAGGTAAGACAGGCATTAACATATGCTATTAACAAGGAAGCAATTGCTAAGAATATTTTTAAAGGCTTTGAAAAGCCATTAGATTCATTATATCCATCCTTCTATTGGGCATATAATCCAAATGTAAAGAAGTATCCATATAATGTTACATTAGCAAAGAAGCTCCTTGATGAGGCAGGCTGGAAGGTAGGAAAGGATGGAATAAGGGTAAAGGATGGAGTAAAACTACAATTCACCATACTTACATTAAAGGGTAATCCTGGAAGAGAAAAGACAGCAGTTTTCCTTCAAAATTCCTGGAAGCAGGTTGGTGCTAAGGTTGATGTGAGAGCATTAGAATGGAATACACTTAATAAAAAATATATAGATACTAAGAACTTTGATGTAGCACTACTTACATTAAGCCACGGGAGTTCACCTGATCCTAAGGGATTGTTTGGTCCGGGGCAGCAGTTTAACCAGGGATCATATAATAATCCTGAAGTAACTAGATTAAGTGATGAGTTTAATAAAACAT
>JBEQBT010000249.1:0-5012 GCA_041639705.1 Clostridiaceae bacterium
AAATTATGACACCCAGAACCAGTGTATTTGCACTTGATATCACCACACCTGTGGAGGAGATGATTGACCAGGTATTAGAGGAACAATATTCTAGAATACCTGTTTATGAAAATGATATTGACGATGTCATAGGTGTTTTATATATGAAGGATTTATTTGTTCATATTAGGAATAATGATTCCATAGATATTAGATCCATATTAAGACCAGCATATTTTGTTCCTGAGACAAAAAATATCGATGCTCTGTTTAAAGAGCTTCAGGTAACAAATAACCATATGGCAATTCTAATAGATGAGTATGGAGGCTTTTCTGGTATAGCAACCATTGAGGATTTGATTGAAGAAGTGATGGGGAATATATTCGATGAATATGATGAAGAGTATGATGGTATTAAAAAGATAGATTCTAATACCTATATAGTTGATGGACGTACTTCCATTGATGATATTAATGAATTATTAGACTTAGATCTACCATCTGACGACTTTGATACAATAGGAGGTTTTGTTATTACCCTCCTTGGCAGCATTCCAAAGGAAGATGAAAATAATGTAATTGAATATGAAAATATTACATTTAAAATAGAGAAACTAACTGAAAAGCGAATTGAAAAATTGAAAATATGTGTAAATATGGAAGCTTAAATGCTTCCTTTTTTTATAGGTATCAAAATTACTAAAAGATCATATTTTTTCAAAAATTTTATCATTGTAATTGCTATAAAAGCCACTGCCAGCGTATATGTCATCCTGAACGTAGTGAAGGATCTTCAACTCCAGATCCTTCACTACGTTCAGGACGCCAGTGGACAATAACAGATCAGGCATTCATAGTAATAGCAGCGAAAACTGACCTTTATTGTAGTGCTGGCAGCACATGATAATTCTTAGGTACCCCTTTAACATCCTATTTCTTATCTTGAGGATAATTTTCAGTGAACCATTTAATCAGCTTTCCTGCTATACTCCCACCCTTTGGACTCAGAGGCAATTCATCTGCCCTATACCACCCAGCATCTAGAATTTCTATTCCATCCTCTTTTATTTCTCCACTCGCATATTCTGCAGTAAACCCTATCATTAATGAGTCGGGAAATGGCCATGGCTGGCTGCTAAAATATTCAATATTCTTAACTTCTATTCCAACCTCCTCTTTAACCTCTCTGGCAACACATTCTTCAAATGTCTCACCAGGTTCTACAAAGCCCGCAATAACACTATACCTCTTCTCGGTAAATCTAGAATTATGAGCAAGTAGTAACTTGTCCTTATTTACAATTGCAACTATTATGGCAGGTGAAATACGTGGATAATTAATAAAACCACATTTAGGGCAAATTTTTGCAATTTCATCCTGCTTATCCTTTGCCAATACACCACATCTATTACAATACTTATTATTTTCAAACCACCTTAATAGATGCAACCCTCTACAAGCTAAATGAAATAATCTTTCTTCAAAAATACTACCTAATTGCCTTAATTCTTGGAAAGTCATATTAGCATTTGGAATATAATCTGTAGGTTTGTCTATACAATAACATGGCCGACCTTTTAAACGCCCAAAATACCTTCCAGATAATAGATTAATACCACTATCAATCAAATCCTTAGCCATTGGGATTTTAATCTGTTCATTTACGCTTTTTACTAATAACTTGCTATTTTCAAATATAAAATAATAAGCTTCTTTAACATTATTAAATTCATTCTGCATAAATCCTCCCCCTTTGCAACATTAGTATATCATATTATACATACTCTCTATTGGTAATTTATTTTTTAACATGTTTTTTCAATGTATTTCCAAATATGCTAGCATTAATTTTTAATTATTCTATTTAAAGTTAATGCAAATAGTATGTACTTTTATATTAACTTTCAATTTATATGTATTTGCAAAATATAAAATAAAGTAGTATAAACACTGTTCTATCAAGTGTAGTGCACAAATCAAAATACTACAAAAAACCAATAACTGGTAAGGTAATTAGTGGATAAACTGGGATAAATCAATTTAAGTCTTGGAAACCGACATTGACACTTTATTAACTAAATAATAAAATAAAAATGGTAGTATACCATACTAACGTATATTCTATATTATAGGGGGGTATATCAATGAAAAAGCTTAAAGTATTAGCAGTGATTTTGACATTGGTTATGTCAATAGGATTATTATCATCATGTTCAAAGAAAGAAACACCTGAAACACCAGCTCCATCAACACCAACCACTCCAACAGAAAATACAACTACAGAAAGTGTTTATAAAGACGGAGTATACAAAGTAGCATTTGATAAATTCGATGCACATGACTGGAAGGGCCAGGTTGAGCTAGAAATAAAAGGTGACAAGATTACAAGTGTAATTTTTGATTATGTAAATAAAGATGGAAAGTTAAAAACTAAGGATGAAGCATATAAAGCAGCAATGGAGCCTGTATCAAAAACATACCCTGGAAAATATATACCTGAATTACAGCAGATTCTACTTGACAAACAGGATATATCAGCAGTTGATGCTATAGCTGGAGCTACAACTTCATCAAATGATTTCAAAGCTTTAGTAGGATTTGCACTTGATGAAATGGCAAAAAAAGGTGATACTGCTCCTAAAACAATTCCACTTCCAGCAGGTGAGTAATAATTTTAAAAAGTAACTGTCTCAAAATACTTTTTTCTCATACTTTTTTCTCATAAAGATTGTGCTTGATAGCTTGCAATGTCATTCTGAACGTAGTGAAGAATCTAAAGCAGCATATAAAATGAACCTGAAACTATTATAGATGCTATCGGATCTATAATAGGAGGCAAGCCCAACTTAACACAAATAAGGATAGCATTAATTATCAGCATCAAGTAAATCCAGAAATCAAAAATTAAAAAAGGTATCAACATATTTTACTATGCTTGATACCTTTCATTTATTGATTTATTTTTTGCCTTATTTGATATTTTGTCAATAAATGATTTAACTTTATTAATTATTTATATATTTTAATTCTCTCATCTAATGGCTGATATTGTTTTTCATCAGGTTCTGCAGTTGGTTTTCCAAATGGCATCTGTCCGATTAACTTCCAATTACTTGGAACATTCCATTCTTTCTTTATATCAGTTTCGATTAGCTCATTATAATGCTGCAAGGATGCACCAAAACCTTCAATTTGTAATGCAGTCCATATAACATACTGATGCATTCCACTGCCTTGTTGAGACCAAATTGGGAAATTATCTTTGTAAAGAGGAAATTGTTGTTGAAGTGATTCAACAATACTACTATCCTCAAAGAATAAAACTGTACCATATCCACTCTTAAATGAATTGATTTTATCTTCAGTTGGTTTAAATTTATCAGCTGGAACAATCTTTCTTAGTGCTTCCATTGTTATATCCCAAAGCTTATCATGTTGTTTATCTAATAATAGAATCACCCTTGCACTCTGTGAGTTAAAGGCTGTAGGAGTGTATTTTACAGCATGTTCAATAACCTCATTAATTCTTTCATCAGAAACAACTCTTTCCTTACTAATTCCATAAAATGTACGTCTGTCTGCTACTGCAGCATAAAAATTCTTTTCCATTTAAAAATCCCTCCAATTTTTTTATGTAATATTCTTTATTGTTTATTTAAGTAATACTAAATATTCCTGATTCCTAAAATTATAAATTCTAATTCTAATTCTGATTATCATTTATAAAAATTTAGAAGTCATTACTTACAATAATCTATGTACCTAACAAACAATATTTACTTATTATTAGTTACTTACTATATTTTTATTATTGCACACATATAAATATTAGTCAAGTAGTATTTTATAAAAAAAATCTCCTGATTAACAGGAGATTTTCATAATTCATATATTATTGCTGCTATTCCATTTTTCTGCCCATTTTTGAATTTCATCCATTGCGTATTCTAATTCTCTTCCCTTTTCTGAAAGTTCATACTCTATACGTACAGGAGTTTCTGGATATACTTTTCTTATAACAATGCCTTCCTTTTCCAGTTCCTTGAATCTTTCAGTAAGCATACGAGCGCTCATATTAGGAATTGCATCTGCAATTTCGGAAAATCGTTTTTGTCCACTAAGCAATGTTCTTATTATTAATCCAGTCCATCTCTTTCCAAGTAGTTCAAAAGCAGCTTCAAACTTTGGACACATATGATACCTTTCCATCTAATCACCACCTATTTCTATCCTATCATATAAACTTTAAAAAAGTAAGTGGCCTATTATATTATACTTTAATTGCAAATATGGTAATTCAGGATAACATTGCCTGATTAAACCTTAGAATCATAAAAATACAATATTTTTTCTATTCCATTAATATGTATTTTACTATTTAGCAATAGAGAGCCATCTATTTAAACATAGCTAACAGAATGGAAATAAACCCTGTATGATCAAATAAAATTTTAGCACCTATAAATATTAATATAATACCACCAAATATTTCTGCTTTTTTTTGAAATAAGCATCCAAGCTTTCTACCCATTACTACCCCTATAAAGGATATAATAAATGTTGTTACTCCAATCATTATAACCGATTTAACAATTTCAACCTGAAGGAATGCAAAGCTAACCCCAACTGCCAAAGCATCAATACTTGTGCCTATAGCAAGAATAAACAACTCCTTGTTCATTAATGTATCTTCCTCATCAGAAGTAACATCAACAGCACAATCATCCTTGTTTTTATAAGCTTCATACACCATCTTTCCACCGATAGATGTTAAAAGTATAAAAGCAATCCAATGATCAATTTTTACAACATAATTATTAAACTTTACTCCAACTAACCATCCAATGAGGGGCATTAACATTTGAAAGAAACCGAAAAAGCAAGCGATCTTTAATGCGCTTTTCATCCTTAGTTTTTTCATGGTTATTCCTTTAGAAATAGCAACAGCAAAAGCATCCATTGATAATCCAACTGCAATTAAAAATATCCCCATTAAACTCATATTTTTCCCTCCGTTAATTTAAATGTAATAT
>JBEQBT010000250.1:0-5028 GCA_041639705.1 Clostridiaceae bacterium
GTGTGCTCTTCCGATCTAATACCATATATGGGGGGAGTTAAATATGTCAGGACATTCAAAATGGGCTAATATAAAACGTAAAAAAGGAAAAACAGATGCAGCTAGAGGTAAGGTATTTACTAAGCTAGGCAAGGAAATTATGGTTGCAGTTAAAGAAGGAGGTCCAAATCTAGATGGCAATAGTAGATTGAGAGATGCTGTAGCAAAGGCTAAATCCAATAACATGGCTACTGATACAATTACTAGAGCTATAAAGAAAGCATCTGGAGATATGGATGGTGCAAGTTATGAAGAAATAATTTATGAAGGATATGGACCATCAGGTGCAGCAGTAATAGTTCAATGTCTAACTGATAATAAAAACAGAACTGCCGGTGATGTGAGGCATACCTTTGACAAATATGGTGGAAATATGGGTACTTCAGGCTGCGTTTCCTTTATGTTTGAAAAAAAAGGTGTACTAGCTATAGAGAAGCAGAATAATATGGATGAGGATGAACTTATGATGATGGCACTTGATGCAGGTGCAGAGGATTTCACGTCTGATGAGGACATTTACGAAATAATAACCTCTCCAGAGGATTTTTCAGCCGTAAGAGAAGTACTAGAGAATAATGGCCTTGAATTTGCAGAAGCTGATATGTCAATGATACCAAGCACATATATTTCACTTGATAATGACACTGCAGGAAGATTTGAAAAGCTTATAGATATGTTTGATGACAACGATGATGTGCAAAATGTATGGCATAACGCAGAGTTCCCAGAGGGATGGGGAGAAGAATAAAGTATATATTATTTTAAACCACCAATTTGTTTTGTAAAGATTGGCGGTTTTATTATAAGAACATAATGGCAATATATGCATATACTGTGTATATAAGTTAAAAAAGTGGGCATAATAAATCTGAAAGGAGGATTTATTATGATTCAAAAACGTTTTGCTGTGATTTTAGTTTTAACCTTTACACTTATAATAAGTTTCATTGGAGGATACTTTGCTACAAAGTATTATAATAGAAATGCTGAGGATCAAAATGCAAATGCAACTGCTGAGGCTGCAAATCTTCTTTCAAATCGTGACTTAATAAATGAAAACACACAGATATTAAAAAGAATGACATATAATAAAAATGGAGCAATGTTTTCGAAGGAATTAGAAGAAAAGCCAACAAGTGATATTTTAGGAATGGATAAAGCAACTGCTGAAAATTATTTCAAGCTTCGAGGGTACAATCTTATTGAGTTTACAACTAAAGAAGTGGTAGTCAAAAAGGACTTTGATTCATGGCCTCCTGGATGTTTTGTAATTAAGGGAAACAATGGCGTGATTGCTGTGTATGAAGTTGATGAGTCTGGAAATTTAAAGTTAAAGGAAAATACAGAGCTAAAATTAGAGAACCTTCCTGAAGAGGATAGAAAAGAAGTAGAGTTGGGGAAAATATTTGAATCCTTAGATGAAGCATACTGGCTGCTAGAAGAATATAGTTCTTAGAAGATTTTAACCAAAACATAAATGTTTTAGCAGAAATCTTCAATTCTCTATTATATTGTCGGTGCTATGTGCTTACCTATTCTAGAAATTCCAGCAGTAATGAAAACCTAATGCTAGGATAAAAAATATTAAGTCTGTAATATATTATAAGAAACTCTTGACTTTATTAAGCTATTTAGCGGGCGAACACTGTTCGCCCCTACATTTTTTATAATAGTAGCTTATAAATTCGGGAGTTTTTTAATGCTAAAAACTATTATTAATGATATAATACTAATCGAACACACTTTCGTTTGGGGGAATTTTATGATTATAATAGGTATAGATCCTGGAATTGCAATACTAGGATACGGAGTCTTGGAATATGTAAATAATAAATTTAAGACTATAGATTATGGCGCAGTGATCACCACTCCAAAAAACTCAATGCCTGAGAGAATAGAAATAATTTTTAATTCTCTAGATGAGATTTTTAGTAAATATAAGCCTGATGCTGTATCATTTGAAGAATTGTTTTTTAATCAAAATGCCAAAACAGCACTTGTTGTAGGACAGGCAAGAGGAGCTGCTGTATTAGCTGCTCAAATAAAAAAAATTAATATATTTGAGTATACTCCACTTCAAGTTAAACAGGCGGTTACAGGATATGGTAGAGCAGATAAGAAGCAGATTCAGTATATGGTAAAAATGCTTTTAAACTTAAGAGAAGTGCCAAAGCCTGATGATGTTGCAGATGCTCTTGCAATAGGGATTTGCCATGGAAATTCAAGCCATGTAGGGGAAATGTTTAGAATAAAATGAGGTGATTTTGTGATAGCATATATTAGAGGATTAATAGAAGAGTATGGAGAAGATTATATTGTTATAGACAATAATGGAATAGGTTATTATATTTCAATGCCCGTTAATGAGATTGAATGTGTAAAGGGGCAAAAGGGTATTGTAAAAATAAATACCTATCATTACGTTAGGGAAGACTCAATAGATTTGTTTGGCTTTTTAGAAAAGGACGGCCTAAATATGTTTAAATTATTACTAAATATTTCAGGAGTTGGACCAAAGGCTGCACTCTCAATGCTTTCAGCTCTATCTCCTCAAAATATAACACTTGCGATAATAACCGGAGATGAAAAAGCTCTTTGCAAAGCACAGGGGGTTGGGAAAAAACTAGCTCAACGAATAATACTTGAATTGAAGGATAAATTTAAAAATTATGATTTTCAATCAAAGGATGAGGGAGAATCAATACTGGCTAATGATTCAATGGAAGCAATTAGTGCATTAATGTCCTTAGGATATACAAGACAGGAGGCAGCCTTAGCAATTAAAAAAGTTGGTACTGAAGATAAAGATATTAAGGAAATTGTTAAGCTCGCATTAAAAGCTTTAATGAAGGGATAGGTGGTTTGAATGGATGAGAGGATTATTACCTCTGAATTCAGCTATGATGATATTGATATTGAAAGAAGTCTAAGACCCAAAACCTTAAGTGAGTATATAGGCCAGGAGAAGGTTAAAGAAAAGCTGAGTATATTTATTCAAGCAGCGAAAAATAGAGGAGAAGCCCTAGACCATGTATTGCTATATGGACCCCCAGGACTTGGGAAAACAACTCTTGCAAATATAATATCAAATGAAAGTGGAGTTGGAATTAGAATTACTTCAGGCCCTGCAATAGAAAGACCAGGAGATTTAGCTGCAATACTAACAAACCTTAGTGATAAGGATGTTTTATTTATTGATGAAATACATAGGCTAAATAAAAGTGTAGAAGAAATTCTTTATCCTGCAATGGAAGACTATGCTTTGGATATAATAATAGGAAAGGGTCCTAGTGCGAGATCTATTAGAATCGATTTACCCAAATTTACATTGATTGGAGCAACAACAAGGGCTGGAATGTTAACTTCTCCATTAAGGGATAGGTTTGGAGTAATAATGAGGCTTGAACTTTATAATACTGATGAGTTAGCATTCATAGTAAAGCGATCTGCTGGAATACTAAATATAGGGATAGATGAGGGCGGAGCAGTAGAAATCGCCAGAAGGTCAAGGGGAACTCCAAGAATAGCAAACAGACTGTTAAAAAGAGTAAGAGACTATGCAGAAGTCAGAGGAAATGGATACATAGATCATAAAACCTCAGGTGAAGCATTGGATTTATTAGAGATAGATAAACTAGGACTTGATAATATAGATAGAAAAATGCTACTTGCTCTAATAGAAAAGTTTGAAGGGGGACCTGTGGGAATAGACACACTTGCATATTCGATAGGTGAAGAAAATGAAACTATTGAGGATGTATATGAACCATATCTTCTTCAAATTGGTTTTATAAACAGAACACCTAGGGGAAGGGTTGTTACAAAACTTGCATATGAACATTTTGGATTAAAACATACAGAGGAGTAAAAATATAAGTGACATTTATGATACAGAGGTGAAAGAATGAAGGTACAGGATTTTAATTTTGAATTACCAGAGGAGCTTATAGCCCAGGATCCAATAGAAAAAAGAGATGAATCCAGACTGTTAGTGCTTCATAAAGCTGAGAATACCATTGAGCATAGGGTTTTTAAGGAAGTAATAGATTATTTAAACCCTGGTGACTGTCTTGTTCTAAACAACAGCAGGGTAATACCAGCAAGGCTGCATGGAGTTAGGTCAGATACGGGAGCACATATGGAATTTGTACTACTTAGAAGAATTGATAAGGATAGATGGGAAACCCTTGTAAAACCAGGTAAAAAAGCAAAAACAGGGAGCAAGTTTGTATTTGGAAATGGAGAACTAAAGTGTCAAATAATTAGTAATACAGATGCTGGTGGAAGAATAATAGAGTTTGAGTATAAGGGAATATTCGAAGAAATACTTGATTTGCTAGGAGAGATGCCCCTGCCTCCATATATTAAGCATAAGCTTAAGGATAAGGAAAGATACCAGACTGTCTACTCAAAGGTGGAGGGTTCAGCCGCAGCACCAACAGCAGGACTGCATTTCACTAATGAACTATTGGATAATATGAAGTTAAAGGGAATTAAAATTGCATATTTAACCCTTCATGTTGGTCTAGGAACCTTTAGGCCTGTAAAGGTTGAAGATATAGAAAACCATTTAATGCATTCAGAGTTTTATACCATTGATTCTGAAAATGCAGATTTAATCAACAGTGCAAAGATGAGTGGAAAACGAGTTATTGCAGTTGGAACTACTTCATGTAGAACCTTGGAAACCATAGGAGATGTTAATGGAATGCTGCAGCCCTCCACTGGATGGACTGATATATTTATTTACCCTGGATATAAGTTTAAGGTAGTTGATGCACTAATTACTAATTTTCACTTGCCCGAGTCTACACTTATAATGCTTGTAAGTGCACTTGCAGGCAGGGAAATGGTGATGGAAGCCTATAAGGCTGCAGTTGAAGAAAAATACAGATTTTATAGTTTTGGAGATGCTATGTTTATAGTTTAGGAGGAATATGATGGAATCTGCAGTAAAGTATGAACTAATAAAACAATGTAAACAATCGG
>JBEQBT010000251.1:0-5016 GCA_041639705.1 Clostridiaceae bacterium
CAACATAAAAACAGAAAAAATTGACAATAAAAAAATCAGGAAATGCTTTATTTGTAGGCATTCCTGATGCTTATGAGTAGTTTTTATTTGCCTTTAAGTGTTTAAAACCCGTATATTAGCTTCCTTTAATGAATTCACTACCTTATCATAAAGCCCTGTTTTTTTAATACTTCCTCCACCATAACAGAGAAGTATTATCTTGCTGTAATTTAAAACCTCTGGGGCTACTAAGCCCTCAGTACCTTTTCCAAATATGATTTTAGTTGGGCTATTGAATACAAAATTTTCCATAAAATCACTCCTAATATTTTTTTATAGTAACAGTATAATCTCTATTATAAATTTGAACAAGTGTTAGCACAGAGTGCAGGTGCCTTTAGGATACAGCACTTGATTTTATTCACATTTTGTAGTAATATCTCGTTTTCGACACTTTAAAAAAATAAAGAGAAAAAACTCCGTATAAACAGTGAGTTTTCTTCTCTTTTTATATTTCAAAAATGTTGTATGGAATTCTCAATTTGAAATTTTTTTTATTTTTTTATTTAGTTCTTTTGGGAGATAATATTTTTTATCTAATCCTAAGTCAAATACTCCATTCAGGGATGTGCATACCTGGCTACCTTTATATGTTGCTGTGTAAAATGCGTCCTGGGTATTCATGATATTCATGTTTTGCAGAGTTTCAAGAATCTCTTCCGTTGTGTAATGAGTTCCGTACTGATCCAATTTATTTTCTAACAACCGATAAATCAATAATGCAGTATAGCAGATCATAAAATGTGCAATAATTCTATTCCTGTTTCTATGATACACTGGTCTAGCATTAAAATTGGTTTTAAGCACACGGAAGCAGTCTTCAATTTTATAACGTTTTGAGTTTACTTCCAATATTGCTTTTGCATCATCATCCAAATTTGTAGCGACTGCATAATACCCATCGTATTTTTCCTCTTCCTCAATAACAGATTGGTTGAGTGAATAGTGGTCAGAAGCCTTTTCACCATCTTTTCCGATGGAAGTTCGTTTTATGAATCTAGTAACATCGTGTGGTCCTTTTTTTACATCCTCTACATTTCTGGTGTTGAGGATATTTTTTGCTCTTTCTATCTGTGCATTTCTTATATGACGTTGGTATTCCATCATTTTTCTAGAGAAAGTTACAATAATTTTCTGCTTAAGAACTGCTTTGGATTTGACCATCTTGGATTTTCCGTTCTTAAAGACCTTTTCCTCATACAGCCCTACATCCACAGCACTGTCCGCATCCAGTATTTTATAAATAATATCATTATAAAGGGAGATATTATCTTTTTTAAACCGATCGAACTCCTTCATATGTTTTATTGTTATAGGAGCGTCATTAGAAAGTCTTTGATAATCGTAATCATTAAAAACAGCGTCCTGTAGTTTACCAGAAAGTTTTTTGATAGACTGTGTGACAATATATGCCCGGCCCCCCATGGAATTATACTTTCTAATATTCAAAGAACCAAGACCTGCATCTGCACAGTAGATAAATTGCTTATTTTTAAACATCTTTGTGATTTTCTCTTCCAAAGGGATAGCACATTTTTGTTCATTATCAGAACCTGGATTTATGCACATGGATATTGGAATACCATTTCCATCCATGAACAGCCCCATTTGAACAATAGGGTTTGGACGGTGTTCTTTAGACGGACCATATCTTCTAAGTCCTTTGAGAATTTCACCAGTAGCTTCATCTACATATTCATCGTCTTCATCTTCTGTCTCGAAGTAATAGTTTGTACAATCAAAATAGCATACAGAGGTATTTCTTTTAACGATGTTTCCACTGCTTAAAAACAAATGTTCCAGATATCCGTCGTAGTTTTCTTCAAGAATATCCATAAAACGCAAAAGTTGATGATACTCAAAGGAAGGTTGCTCGTAGTAAGACCCAAGTCTGTCGAATGTTCCGAGCTTTGATTTGGGATCCATAATTCTTGCAAATGATAGAAATCGATTGATGGTATCACAGCCAAAAGTAATTTTTGAACTAGTCTGCAGATCATCAAAAAAATCTTTTACCTTTAGATCATGATAAATTTTTTGTAGGATAAAGTAGCCAATATTAAGAAGCGCTGATTTTGAAGCGGTATCATTAGTAGCTGTCAGTTTCTCATTAAAATCAACTTTGAAGCTCATGGCAACTCTTCCTTCATTGTATTCCTGATTAAATTTCAGAACCTGCTCTTGTGCATAAGCAAGGGGATCTGGGGTGATTAGGAGTAGTTCTGAATGCTTGCCAATCCTCTTTATATTTTTTGTTGTAGTTTTTTTACCATTACGAATACCAATTTGAATAAAGTATGTAGGGTCTTTCGATTTTCTATCATAGCTTAATTTCATAGTAACAACCTCCATTTATATCTATTATATCATATAATACAACATCATACAACATAAAAACAGAAAAAATTGACAATAAAAAAATCAGGAAATGCTTTATTTGTAGGCATTCCTGATGCTTATGAGTAGTTTTTATTTGCCTTTAAGTGTTTAAAACCCGACCATAATTATTCATAATTGAAAATCGAAAATTGAACTATATTTTACTTGAACAATAAATTTATTAATGTTATAATATCATTTGTTAATGTGAAGTATCATTGTGAACTCACTCGCAGATTCCCCATCTGCTATTTATACCAATTAATAAGTAAAGGAGGCTAATTTCAAGCATGGCAAACATAAAATCATCAATTAAAAGAATCCAAAAGACTGAAACTAGAACACTCAGAAACAAGATGGTTAAATCATCAGTAAAAACTGCTGTTAAGAAATTTGAAACTGCTGTTGAAAAGGGTAACTTTGAGGAAGCTAAGGCTTTATTAGTAGAAGTATCAGCAATAATTGACAGAGCTGCTGCTAAAGGTGTTATTCATAAGAACACTGCATCAAGAAAGAAATCAAGACTTACTTTAAGATTAAACAAAACTGCTGTTCAATAAATAAAACACCCCAAATGGGGTGCTTTTTATTTACACAATTCTACTACTAGCATTTCCAATGCTAAATCAGGATTATATTTGGAATTTTTAATTTCTGAATCTGTTCTAAGTAAACAAGTAAGTGCTTTCTTTAAAGAATTTTCTGAGTAAAGGTTACATTGTTTTATCATATTTTGAAAAACAAATTCATTTAATTTTAAAACTGACCTTACCTCATCTAAAGGAGTTTTATTTATCAAATTTAGCTTTATAGTTAATAATAATCTATATTGTCTTATAATCATTCCCAATATTTTAAGGTGATCTTCCTTTTGAAATAAAAGTGTATTTAGAATTAAAATAGCTTTAGCAGCATCTTTTTTAGATATATTATCAACCATTTTAAATATGTTACTTTCAGCTGTCTTACTTACTATTGCATCTATATCACTTCTATTTATGTTTTCTTCTCCAATATCAAACATACATAACTTTTCAACTTCCTTTTCAATTAATGATAGGGAGGTTCCAACCTCAGAAATAAAATATATTAATTCAGATTTATTAATGTTTCTGCCATGATTTTGGAATATATCTGTTACATATTTTTGTAACTCAGCTCCTTTAAGCTCATTTAACTGAATTAGTGTTCCAATGCCTTTGATTAAAATAGGAAGCTTGTTTTTTACTTCTATTTCACCATCAAAGGTTATTAAAATAATTAAATCCTCTGGCACATCTTTAATATAATTTGTTATTTGCTCCAATATACCAGTAATGCTGGATTTTTCTATTGTTGGATTTTCAGTAGAAGTATTTTTTGTTGATTTTTTGATAAATTCTGGATTTTTAATATGAACAATTTTTTGCTTTGATATAAATGGTATGGTTTCACATGCATTAATAATATTATCCATTGAAATATTTTCATTTTCCAGGGTTACAATATTTAATTCAGGGAAACAATCTACTTTGTCCATAACTTCCTTAATGCATTCCTTAATTAAGTATTTTTCCTCTCCATAAATTAAAATAGGATTTTTTAATTTATTTGAGTTAATAAGCTTTTTAAATTCATTAAATGTCCTTATCTCCATAGTATCACCTACTTTATATTTCTCTAAATTATTATAAGCTATTTTTTGCTATTGTGAAAGAATGCTATATTGATTTCCTTGTGTTTGTATAATCATATCACCCATCCTATCAGTTCTGTATACACCTATGTTGTACTTTTCATATTCATTTATAACAATAGGTGATGGATGTCCAAAATTATTTTTCCCTACTGAAATAATTGCATTGCCTATTAAGGTATTATTAAGCATTTTCTCACTAAGGGAAAATATGGATCCATGATGTGGCGCCTTAAGTATATCATATTGGCCTGAAATAAAGTCTAGATTTTCCCTAGTTGCATCACCTGTAAATAGCATTGAAAAATCCTTGTATTTCAATTCCATAATAAGGCTTCTTTCATTCTCATCACTACTTACTATTTGTTCATTTTCTGGAGCAAGAATATTTATTGTAACATCACCTATACTAATATAATCTCCTTTAGACAAATAAACATATTCATAATCTAAAAACTCTGGTTTTTCATATACTAAAATTTTGTTTACTTTAAAATTATCAATTAAATATTTTAGTCCACCAGCATGATCCAAATGTGGGTGTGTAATTATTATCATATCGATTTTATTATAGCCTAATCTTTTTAGGTAGGGTATTACTTTATCCCTTGTTGAAACATAATTATAAATCTCCGGGCCTGTATCTATTAATATATTTTGTTTATTAGGAGTTTCAATTAAAGTGCTGTCTCCTTGACCAACATTAAGTACATGAATCTTTAAAAGTGGCTTATAGTAAAACAAAGTAAATATAATTGCTAGTATTAACCCATATTCAATATACTTGGTTTTTATTCTGGGTAGGTTTATTTTTATATATCCTAAATATAGCAATATTAATATGTAATATAATATTATAAAGATTTCAGGGGGCTTTCCTGGATAAAGATTTATATTGATTTTAGATGCTAAACGAATAAACT
>JBEQBT010000252.1:0-4999 GCA_041639705.1 Clostridiaceae bacterium
TAAAAAAAATAGGCCAAGGAATTATAAAAAAGGTTCCGATTAGTGAAATAGAAGATTATATTTGAGAAATTTGCAGAGCTTGTCATTAATATGAAACGCTCTACCTTGTCATCCTGAACGCATTTCGGGGAAAGATTCTTCACGACCTTCAGAATGACAGCAATTAACAATGGCATTCATAGCATCTTATTTAATAGGAAGAGGGTGATGTTTATTAAAGATGTTATCATTAATCCAAGTGAGCTTTCAGGGCAAGTAAAAATTCCATCATCAAAAAGCATTTGCCATAGAGCTTTGATTTGTGCAGGGCTTTCAGATGGTATTAGTAACATTAAAAACGTATTTTTTTCCCAAGATATAGAGGCAACATCAAAAGCTATGGAGAGCTTGGGAGTAAGTATAGTTGAGGATAAAAACACCCTTATAATAAAAGGTAATGGACAACTGGAGGTTAAAAACTCTATTATTGATTGTTGTGAGTCCGGTTCAACTTTAAGATTCTTAATTCCAATAGCTGCAGTTACTGGAAGGAGAATTGAATTTGTAGGAAAAGGAAGATTGATGGATAGACCGCTTCAACCCTATTATGAAATATTTGATTCACAACAATTACATTATAAAAATGTTAATGGAAAGCTTCCATTAACTATTGATGGTAAATTAATGCCTGGTGAATATAGGATTAAGGGAGATATAAGCTCACAATTTATTAGTGGTTTGCTATTTGCCCTTCCGCTTTTAAATGGAGATTCCAAAATAATACTAACTACACCATTAGAATCAAGGCCCTATGTGGACTTAACAATTGAAATGCTTAAGAACTTTTCTGTGTGCATAGAAAATAATACTTATAATGAAATACTAATTAGGGGAAATCAAAAGTATAGGCCAGCTGATTATAGTGTTGAAGGAGACTTTTCCCAGGGGGCATTTTGGTTAATAGCAGGTGTCTTAGGAGCTGAAGTGGTTTGTGAAGGGTTAAATATGAAATCAATTCAGGGGGATAAGATTATTCTAGAAATAATAAAAAAAATGGGAGGAAAGTTAGCAGTAGATGGGGACAAGGTTCAAGTATTACCTTCCTCTACCAGTGGGATAATAATAGATGCTTCCCAGTGCCCTGACCTTGTACCAATACTAGCTGTACTTGCGGCATTAAGCAGGGGTACTACAGAAATTATAAATGCTGGGAGACTTAGAATAAAGGAATCTGACAGGTTAAGTGCAATGACCTGTGAGCTTAATAAAATTGGGGCAGATATTAAGGAAAGGTCAGATGGACTTATAATCAAAGGAAGGGAAACCCTTAGTGGTGGTATAGTAAACAGCTGGAATGATCATAGAATAGCAATGGCATTGGCAATTGCTTCTATTAAATGCAACGAACCTCTAATTATTCAAGAGTCTGAATGTGTGAAAAAGTCTTATCCTGATTTCTGGAAGGATTTTAGAAAACTAGGAGGGAAGATAGATGAGTGGAATATGGGGTAATAAGATAAAGCTTTCAATATTTGGGGAGTCTCATGGAAAAGCTATTGGAATCACAATTGATGGAATTGAGCCAGGGGTGGCGCTTAATATGGAATATATAAATAGAGAGATGAATAGAAGAGCTCCTGGGAAAAATGAGCTTTCTACTTCAAGGAATGAAAAGGACAGCTTTGAAATTTTAAGTGGATACTTTAATGGAAAAACCACAGGAACCCCCCTATGTGCAGTGATACATAACATGGATCAACATTCAAATGACTATGAATTGACAAAAAATCTAATCAGGCCATCCCATGGAGATTACACAGGTTATATAAAATACAATGGTTTTAACGACTACAGAGGTGGAGGACATTTTTCCGGAAGAATAACAGCACCGCTTGTATTTGCAGGTGCTATCTGTAAACATATTTTAGAGGGCAAGGGAATAATAATGGGAAGTCATATTAAAAGCATTGGAGAAATCGAAGATGATAGCTTTGATATGGTTTCTATAAGTAATGAGGACTTAAAAAAATTAACCAATAATGGTTTCCCTTTATTAAATAGTTCAGTAGAGGCTAGCATGAAGGAAGCAATTCTAAAAGCTAAAGTGGATAAGGATTCCATAGGTGGGGTTGTTGAAGCAGCCGTAATTAACCTTCCACCAGGACTTGGCAGTCCATTTTTTAACTCTGTGGAAAGCAATCTAGCTCATTTATTATTTTCTATTCCTGGAATAAAAGGAGTAGAATTTGGAGAAGGCTTTGGTATAACAAAATTGAAGGGTTCGGTCGCCAATGATGAATACTATATTGAAGAGAATAAAATAAGAACCTACAGCAATAATAATGGTGGTGTATTAGGGGGTATTACTAATGGAATGCCATTAATATTTAGGGCAGCAGTAAAGCCTACAGCTTCTATTGGAAAGATTCAAAATACTGTAGATATTGAAAAAAGAGAAAATACGAAGCTAGAGATAAGAGGAAGGCATGATCCCTGTATCGTACCTAGAGTGCTTCCCATTATTGAAGCAGCAGCATCAATCGCAATACTGGATTTGCTGTAAGAGATATATGCAAAAGGAATGTGATAAAATGGAGGATTTGAAAGCATTAAGAGCTCAGATTAATGAAATAGATGAGGCATTAGTTGATTTGTTTAAAAAGAGAATGGAAATAGTATACAGAGTAGCAAGGTATAAAATAGATAATTCAATGGAAGTTTTAGATAGAAGTAGAGAAGAACAGATTATAAATAAGTACCTTAATAATATTGAAGATGCAAATTCAAAAGCTGAAATACATGAGTTTCTAGAAGACCTATTAAGCATTTCTAGAAAAGCACAGTTAAAACTAATACGTAATAGTGCAGAAGAAAATAATATAAAAAATGAGGTTTTAGAAGGAAAAGTGGGGTACCAGGGAGTACCAGCCTCCTTTAGTCATCAGGCTGTAACTGAGTACTTTGGTGAAAATGCAGAAACTTCTCACTTCACAAGCTTCAAGGAGGTTTTTCAAGCATTACAAAATAAAAATATAAAATATGGAGTACTACCTATCGAAAATTCATCTACAGGTGGTATTTCAGAAGTTTATGATTTGCTTGGAGAATATGGCTGTTACATTGTAGGAGAAAAGTGCATTAAGGTAGAGCATAACTTGTTGGGAATTAAAGGGGCAGATATTTCAGATATTAAAGAAGTATATTCCCATACTCAAGGTTTTTTACAGTGTAAAGGCTATTTTGATAATCATCCTGACTGGAGACTTATACCCTATTTCAATACTGCAAAAAGTGCAGAGTATGTAAGCCAGGAAAATATTAAAAGCAAAGCATGTGTTGCCAGTAAAAAGGCAGCGGAAATGTACAATCTCAATATAATAAAAGAAAATATAAACTATAACAGTAACAACTATACTAGATTTATAATAATCGGAAAAGAAACTAATCTAAGCAAACAATGTGATAAGATAAGTGTGGCAATTACTATGCCACATAAATCAGGAGCATTATATAGTATTTTAAAGCACTTTACAGATAAGAATTTAAATATGCTGAAAATTGAATCAAGACCAATTGCGGATAAATCCTGGGAATATTCATTTTATATAGATTTTCATGGTAGCATAATGGATGAAAATACTAGTAATGTATTAAAATACATTAAAAAAGAAAGTTTAGATTACAAATTCCTAGGAAATTACATAAGTGAGGTGAATAAATGAGTAATTTTTATGGATTGATAGGGGAAAAGCTTGGCCATAGTTTATCACCAGAAATACACAACTTAATTTTAGAAAGAATAAATAAAAAAGGTTCATATAGCTTATTTGAGATAAAGAAGGAAAATTTAGCGACCGCATTAATTGGGTTAAAGGCATTAGAAGCTAAAGGTGTAAATGTGACTATACCATATAAAATAGATGTAATGAAGTACCTCGATAAAATTTCTATAGAAGCTGAGAAAATTGGTGCAGTAAACACAATATCCTTTAATGATGGCATACTTACAGGATATAATACAGATTACACAGGCTTTGGAGCATCCTTTAAAAAAGCAGATATTGATGTGAAAAATAGGAGAATAGTAATATTAGGTACTGGAGGGGTATCAAAGGCAGTTGTACAATTTCTTATTAATAATGAAGCAGCAGATATTATATTTGTAGCTAGAAACCCTAACAAAAGCTCAAATAATATGAATAGCATTAATGTTATATCCTATAGTGATTTAAATAAAATGGGTACATCAGATATAATCATTAATTGCACTCCTTGTGGAATGTACCCTAACGTAGAAGCTTCACCAGTAGGTAAAGCTATTCTTTCACATTTCTCAACTGCAGTAGATTTAATTTACAATCCAAAGGAAACACTTTTTTTAAGGGAAGCTTCAGAGACAGGACTAAAAGCACTGAATGGTTTATATATGCTGGTAGCACAAGCTATTGCAGCACAGGAAATATGGAATAATGTAAAGATAAGCATTGAGGTTGTTGACGAAATATATTATAAAATCCAATCGAAGCTTTATGGTGATAAATATGAATAAAAATTTGAAATGTATTGTTTTAATTGGAATGCCAGGTAGTGGAAAGACCACCATTGGAAAAATTTTATCAAAAAGATTAGGACTTAAGCATGTTGACATAGATAAATACATTGAGAAAAGCACCGGAAAGACAATAACTGAAATATTTAAAGAGGGTGAAGAAAATTTTAGAAGGCTTGAAACGGAAGCTATCAACAAGTTTTCTAAAGAAAAAAGCATAGTTATTTCAACTGGAGGGGGAACAATAAAAAGTTATTCAAATATTAAAGCTCTTAAGGAAAATGGAATAATAATATTTATAGATAGACCAATTGAGAATATTACAGAAAATTTGGATTTTAAAAGTAGACCACTGCTGCAGGATGGGATAAATAGATTATATGCACTTTATGATGAGAGATATGAGATGTATAAAAATTATAGTGACTTTCTAATTACAAACGATGTTAGTTTAGAAGAGGTTGTAATAAA
>JBEQBT010000253.1:0-4979 GCA_041639705.1 Clostridiaceae bacterium
GTTTCAGTTGCAACAGTATCACGAGTTCTAAATAATCAAGATACCGTAAGACCGGAAACAACCGAACGGGTGTACAGGGCGATTGAGAAGCTTTCATTTGAGCCCAACATGTCAGCAAGAAATCTAAGGAAAAATGAAACCAGAGTAATTCTTATTTTGACACCAAATATCACCAATCCCTATTATGCACATATTCTTACAGGAATAGGGGATGAGGCTAATAAGTATGGATACAGCGCACTGATATATAATACAGCAGGAGATGAAGCCAGGGAGAAAACAGGCATGGAGATGCTTAAAAGAAGAAGAGCTGATGGAGCTATACTCCTTGCAAACAGGAAAGATTCCTTGTGGGTCCGGGAATATGCAGACAAGTATCCAATCGTCCAGTGCTCCGAGTATGCTCTGGAAATAGATGTTCCAAGAGTTTCTATTGATAACTATAAGGCTACTCAGGACATAATGGAGTACATTATAGGTCTAGGTCACAAAAGAATCGCTACAATCAGCAGCTCTAACAGCTACATATCCACAGCAATTAGACTTCAAGGCTACAAAGACTCACTTATAAGTCACGGTTTTGAGATACGTGAAGACTATATTGCCTTAGCAAACGCTGATTATTCATTCAAAAGTGGAAAGAGTGCGGCATACAAGTTGCTTCAGCAAAAGTATAGACCTACAGCCATATTTTGCATATCAGACACCATTGCCCTTGGAGCCATCACAGCGGCCAAGGAACTAGGTCTTAGGGTGCCGGAGGATCTAACCGTAATTGGTTTTGATGATGTGGATGATACCACAATGTTTCATCCATATATCACAACCATTTCCCAACCTTGCTATGAATTAGGGAAAGAGTCCTTCAAGATTCTTAATGCATGTATGAACAATGGGAAAGAAGTGGACAAGAAAGTGGTGCTTCACCATGAGTTCATCATCAGAGAATCAGCAGCACCATTTCAATTTGAGGTTAACTGCGATGAAACAAATCGCAGATAACACTATATTAAGTTTTACTATTAAGGGGGTTGTTTTTAATGAAAAAAGCTATCGGTTTATTTCTAACTCTAACTTTACTATTAACTTCTCTTCTTACAGGATGTGGAGCAAAACCTACAGGTGGTGACGCAACTGGTGACAAAACCGCTAAAAAGTACAAGATTGGTATTTTAGCACCTGCTGTTACACATGGTTGGGTTGCAGCCGTAGCCTACAATGCTGAAGCCCGTGCAAAAGAACTGTCAGACAAGGTTGAGTACAAGATTCAAACAAGTACCAATGCTGAAGAAATGACTTCTCAATTAGATGACTTGATAACATGGGGAGCAGAAGCCATAGTAGCATTCCCACAGTGGCAAGGTATGGAAGTGCCAATAAAGAAGGCACTTGATGCTGGCATAAAGGTTGTTAACTTTGACATTGCAATCAATGCAGAAGGTGTTTACAGAGTTTCTGGAGACAACGAGGACATGGGAGTTCAAGGAGCTAACTACATTGTGAACAAGATTGGCAAAACAGGAACAACTGTTATATTGGAAGTTCCAACCTCAGGTTCAGTATCTGAACTAAGAAAGAAAGGCTTTGTTGACACAATAGCTAAAATTGCACCTGACATGAAGCTCTTAACTTATGCTACTCAGTTTACCCGTGAAGATGGTTTAAAGGATTTTGCAGACATACTTACAAAAAATCCTAAGATTGATGGAGTATACTCCATGGATGATGAAACTTCCATAGGTGTATTACAGGCTATTAAGGAAGCTGGAAGAACTGACATAAAGGTTGTAACAGGCGGCGGAGGAATGCAGGAATATTTCAAGATGATGCCTGAAAATAAGGATATCTGGATACAGTCCGCACTTTATAGCCCAGCTATGGTTAAGGATGCTGTTGACGTAGCACTTAAGGTTCTGAATGGTGAGACAGTTGATAAGGTTACTATTATTCCTACAACAGTTGTAGACAGAGATAACAGCAAGAATTTTATGGACGAAAAATCACCTTACTAACATCTTTGTATAGAAAGTAATAAGATAGATCATTTTGTCATGCCATGAAAGGCTAACTTTATCATCCTGAGCTAGGGTCTGATCTTACCAAAGAAGCCTGTATAAGATCCTTCACTACGTTCAGGATGACATGTGGCTATAATAAATTAGCCTTTTATAGCAATGACAACAGCAAAAAGAAATTAAAAAAACAGAGGTTATGGCATTGCCATAGCCTCTTATAACAAAGAAATGGATGTGATTTCATGACGATTGAGATGAGGAATATCATAAAATCATTCGGAAGCAACGAAGTTTTAAAAGATGTGACTTTTACCCTAAATGGTGGTGAAGTATGCGCACTTATTGGTGAAAATGGCGCAGGCAAATCAACTCTCATGAACATACTGGGTGGAGTCTACAAAATGAACTCGGGAGCAATATACCTGGATGAAGGGAAAGTGGAATTTAACACTCCTGCAGAATCCATAGATTCTGGAATAGCTTTCATCCATCAGGAACTTAACCTCATCAATGATTTGCCTATTTACGAGAATATGTTCCTTGGCAGGGAAATTAAAAATAAAAGAGGAATACTGGATCTGGAGCGAATGATTAAAGAAACAGAGGTCGTGTTCAAGCAAATGAACGTGAAGCTTGATCCTAAAACCATGGTTCGAGACCTTGATGCCTCATATAAGCAGATAGTTGAAATATGTAGGGCTATGATGATGAAGGCAAGGATAATTATAATGGATGAGCCTACTACTTCATTGACTGAGCCGGAAATCGAACGAGTTTTCAACATGATGAGTGCCTTGAAAGATCACGATGTTGGTATCATCTTCATCTCCCACAAGCTAGGGGAGGTCATGAAAATTTGTCAAAGATACCTGGTTCTTCGGGATGGACTTTTGGTGGCAGAAGGAAATGTCAAGGAAGTCAATACAGATGACCTGGCACGTTTTATGGTAGGCTATGATGTTAGAACAGAGCCACTTATAAGAGAAAAGAACCTGGGAAATGAAGTTTTGCGTGTAGAGAGACTTACTCACAAGCATGCCTATAGGGATATCAGTTTTTCTGTAAAAGCTGGAGAAATCCTGGGCGTAACTGGACTTCTTGGTGATGGGCGAAGTGAACTTTTCCAATCCATATTTGGAGCAGACAGCCTGGAATCAGGAAAAATATACATTAACGGAAAAGAGATAATAATGCGCACCACAATCCAAGCACTCAATGAAGGAATTGGGTATCTTCCTCGAAACAGGAAAGAAAACGCAATTATAAAGGATATGGATATCATTGAGAATGCCTCCATTGTCACCTGGCCGAAATTTGCAAAACGAGGTGCCATTGGCAGGGAGCAGCATAATGAGAATTTTGAAAAACAAGTCAAAGGATTAAGAATAAAGATGGGCAAGAACACAGACAGCATCAGCAGCCTTTCTGGAGGAAACCAACAAAAGGTTGTCCTAGCAAAATGGCTTTCAGCCAATCCTAAACTGCTCATCCTAGACAATCCCACCCAAGGTGTGGATGTGGGAGCAAAAGAAGACATTTACGACATCATCTTAAAACTTGCCTTCGACAACATTGCAGTAGTGGTGCTTTCCAGTGAGGCACAGGAAATTATCCGGGTATGTGACAGAGCCTTTGTCATGTACCATGGGACGATCCAAGGGGAAGTCACAGGAAAGACAATGAATGAGCATGATATCATGCGACTTGCTACTGGTGGGAAATTGGACTAAGTCAGAGAGGAGAAAGCAAATATGGATAATATAAGTGTAAAAAACAAGAGAAGCTTTTTTGTTTGGTTCAGAAATAGATGGACTACAGAACCACTGTTTAGCACAGCCATAGCTCTCTTGATTATGATTGTACTGCAGACCTTGGTTTTAGGATTTAATTATAATTCCATTGGAAGTTGGTTCAGCTCCTGGCTGAACAACTGGATCAACATACTCAGAAACAATGCAGGCATTGGAATAATATCCTTGGGAATGACCTTTGTCATCATCTCAGGAGGCATTGACCTGGCAGTTGGTTCAACACTGGTTGCCACAGGTGCGGTAACTATGATGCTAATCGACAACGGACCAAAGGGGATCCTGGCCAATATGGGAATAACAGGTGTTCCTGCATTTGTTATCGCTATAATTCTTGGGCTTATCATGGGATCCATGCTTGGCACAGGAATAGGACTATTAGTTACAAAAGGTAATATACCTCCCTTCATTGCTACCTTAGGTGCCATGAAGATATTTAGAAGCCTTACACAGCACTTCATGCAAGGGTACAACCCTAAGGTGCCTACGGAGTTTCTTCAGATTTCAAGTCTCAAAATAGGAAACTACATGCTCATGCCAATTATCTACTGGGCAATCATTGCATTCATCCTTTATTATGTGTCCAAACGAACCGTATTTGGAAGACAGATCATAGCAGTGGGATCCAATGAAAGGGCTGCAAAACTCTCCGGTGTAAATGGGGAAAAAGTTAAGACCCTTGTTTATTCCCTAATGGGATTACTAGTTGCAATCGCAGCCATCATCCAGGTGTCACGTATTGGTTCTATGGACTTTGCCAATGCAGGAAGTGGAAACGAAATGGATGCCATTGCTGCAGTTGTGGTGGGAGGAACCAGCATGAGCGGTGGAAGAGGATCTATTTTGGGAACAGTTTTTGGTATGCTCATTATCGCTGTAATGAATAACCTTTTAAATCTATTTGGAGTACCGCCCTTCCTAAGGGAGGCCTTCAAGGGATTTATTGTAGTTTGCGCGGTACTTCTGCAAAGAAAGGAAAAAGCTTAAAAATTTATATTTCAAAAATTGTTGGCAATTGTAGGGGCGAACAGTGTTCGCCCGCCGGATAACCATAACAAGACGGGAGAACAATGTTCTCCCCTACAATTAATTTGGAGGTTGAAAATTTATGTTAAACATTGGTATCATTGGATGCGGAAAAATAACACAGGTTAGA
>JBEQBT010000254.1:0-4931 GCA_041639705.1 Clostridiaceae bacterium
AGCTATATTCAGGGGTACATTTACTTCTGTAGATGATTTACCAACTACTGGAGTGGATAATAATGACTATGCATTTGTTAAGATATTTGACCCAATCCAAACTGACGAAGTTCTAAGGTATGATAGATACAAATGGAGCGATGGATGGAGTTTCGAGTATTCACTAAATAATAGCTCATTTACAGCTGCTCAGTGGGACACTATTAACTCCAATGCTACAGCTTCTATTATTAGTGACTTATTATCTCACGCATCTAACATAAGTAATCCTCACGCTGTAACTAAATCTCAGGTTGGTTTAGGAGATGTAGATAATACCTCCGATTTGAACAAACCTCTTAGTACAGCTGCAGTCGCTGAGTTTGCTACAAAACAAGATACTTTAATTGCAGGTAACAATATTACAATAGTTGGTAATACAATTTCATCAACTGGTGGCGGACTAACAAATGTATATAAATCAATAACAATCGAAAATCCAACAGCGTCTGAAAATATGTGTATATTTTATGCCCCTGTTGCAATGACTATAACAGAAATTCGTGGTGTTATAGCAGGAGCAACTAGTGTTAGCTTCAAAGTTGTCTCAGGTACGTCTAGAAATGCTGTCACGACAGAGCATAATAGTTCTGCTGTTGTATGCAGTAGCGTTACGACAGGAGATGTTGCAACTATAACGACTGCTGCTGTTGCTGCCGGCAGTTGGGTTGCTGTTAAAACATCTGCTATCGCAGGCGCACCATCAGAACTTGTAATAACTTTGAGTTTAAACTATTAAAAATAAAAAATAAATTATGGCAACATATACTGTAGGTGCAGCAGGCACGTATAAAACTTTAAATGCAGCGTTAGCATATATTCAAAATTCCGGAGTTGCTGGAGATACAATTGAAATAATTGATGGTCTTGGTGACAACGGTACTGGTGGTGTTTATATTATGTCTCAATATGTAAACAAGGCATTTAATTTAACAAACTCGTATACAGAGAATCCAAATTTGTTTCCTCTGATTAATCACACTGCTGGGGATTTTTACGGTATTTTTAGTGGTTCGGTTGCTTGTACGTGGTCTAAGTTGAGATTTAATGATACATTTAGTACTGGGTTTATGATTCAACTTACCTCGGCTGTTACTCATAAATTTAATAGAATTGCATTTATAGGTGGTACAGGAAATTTGTTATTTGATATTTCTGGAGGTGTTGGTGGACTTGATGTTACAAACTGCATATTTTCTAATATTACAAAGACTCAGTTTATTTTATGCAATATTGGATATGGGTCGTTGCAGGTTAAAATTAGGAATTGCACATTTGATACAATAACATCGTGGTCTGCTTCAGATTTAGCTGCAGACGAAACAGATAATATTACTATACAAGGATGTATATTCACAGGAACTACAGTATATCCTACTGGTAACAACTGGAGAAGTATTGTAAAATATTCATTGACTTCAGAAGCAATAACAAATTATGGTGATAGGTGTGTAAGCGCAGCTGACCCAAGATTTGAAAAGGGTTCGTCAAGAACATTACCAATGGATTGGAAATTAAAACGAAATTCCCCTGCTAGAAACATAAGTCGTGTTAGTTCATTAACTACCATAGATATTGCAGGAAATAACAGATTGATGTTCGATGCAGGAGCTCACAACATACGAAGAAATCGAGCTTGTGCTGTGTAAATGAACTGTTGATTTATTATTCGTACAGAACTCAATAATAACGCGGGTGCTTATACCGTGCATTATAAATTCAAAGCAACTTTAATCGAGTGATATCAAAAAAGGAACCTACAAAGGGTTCCTTTTTTAATAGCAGTAACTAAAATTAAATAAAAAATTTATTATGGGAAACTTATCGGAATAAGATTATGCAATAGAAGAAGTGTTGATATACAGGTAAGGTTTTGGAATAATTGCAGATACCACATAGATGGGGAGGATATGTGAGACATCAACAAACTATAAAGAAAGAGCAGGAACCATTCTTGTTAATTCAACAAGAAAAGCAAGTGCTTCTGCTAAAAGAAATAATCCACGTTTAAAAAGAGTTAAATAATTATGGGAAAACCTACAGGATATAGAAGAGACGGTTTTAAAAATGGTGGTAAGATAACTACAAGAAAGAGTAGAAAGAAAGGTTGTAAATAAGTTATTATCAATAACTGTAAAATTCTATCCATTTTTAAATTCTATAGGTATATTTACAAATATCTTATTACACTACTTTGATTATAATGTAAGAATTATAGATTATTTTGTATTAACAAATTTTAGTTCTATAATTCTTCTTTATTTATTATCAAGAGTATTAAAATTTTGTAATTACCATAGAATCTTTATTCATTATATGTTATTAGAGTTTTGTCTTGACCTGTATGATGAGTATTTTTCTATTACATTACAAGATAAACATTTTATGTATTTGCAAATGATTTTATTTTGTATATCTTTGTTGGTGGCTTTATATTTCTATCTATATGATAAAAGTAATAAGAGAATTATTAGTTACAATAATAGAAAACATAGATGCAGGTAAGAGTAACATCTTTGACGATGATGCTATTTCAATAGTAGATACTTTAAAAAGATATACTAACAAAGATAGGGAAATTAGTAAATATGAAGCTTGTGAGATATTAGGAATTAAAAGAGCTCAGTTTGATAATCTTGTAAGAGAAGGCAAATTACCTAAAGGACATCATCAAATTGGATTTAAAGAGTTATGATGGAAATTAAAAGATATAGAAATCTTTAAAAATAATAGAAAATGAAAAGATTTAGAGATGTGGTATTCTCCACTACAGAACCAACTGATAAGAATGTAATATGGGTTTACCCTGTTACAAATTTGGCAGATAATGATTTATATGATAAAAACTTACATGTAGAAAATTTTGATGGCAAATTATACAAAGTATTTATTTGGAATGAATGTTGGGAAGATTTATTTTATGGACCATTAACATATATTAAACTTCAATTAGTTGATTATTTACATTCTCAATTAGGAGATATTCCTGAAGGGACTACTGTCATAGAAATTTTAAATTCTGCTAATACTCAAATTAATTCTTTAGAAACTGTTACAAACTATTTAGATGAAAGAGTGGAGGGACTTAACTCCTCTAAAGTTGATAAAATTGAGGGATACGGATTAAGTTCAAACGATTTTACAGACTCTTACAAGAATTTACTTGATACTTTGTTTGACGGATTTATGACTTTTCAAACAATAGTATCTACTTATGGAGAGTTACCTTCTTCAGCAAGTAATGGAGATGTATATTTAGTAGGAACAGAAATTCCTTATTCTGGATATATTTGGAGTGATGTTACTAATTCTTTTCTTCCTCTAGGAGCTATTGCTGATTTATCTAATTTCTATCAAAAATCTGAAACATTCACAAAACAAGAAACTAACGACTTGATTGATTCTAAAATTAGCACTCGTTCTTTAGTACAAAAATATCAACCGCAAGGAGTTAGATATTGGAGAGGTGATTCAATGTATCCTTTACTGGTTGACCCTCAAGCAGATTTAAATCAAAATGTTATTTTAGGAAATGACAATAGGGGAATATTAAACTTCTACGAAATGCATCATTTCTTACAATATCAATTTGATACTGCATTCTCTCAAACTGCTAAATTTATTTTAGGAGGAAAAAGAGATACTACAAAACTGGATGGGTATATTTCTTTATATAATAAGACTACAGACAGATACACTAATTTAAAAGCAGGTTCGAGCGATTCTTCATATTCTATACAAATGACTTATGAATTACCTTCTCCTAAAACTGACGGTGGTTCTAAAATATTGGCAACCACTGCAGAAGCTACAAGGTCTACACCAGGATTAATGACTGCTACAGATAAAACTAAACTGGATAATATAGATGCTAGAGGTAATATACCTATAGGAGGTATTATTATGTGGAGTGGGAATGAGAGAGATGTCCCACTAAATTGGGAAATATGTGCAGGAGGAACTTATACATATAATGGTGAAACTAAAACTATTCCTGATTTAAGAGGTAGATTTGTTATGGGTTCTACTGCAAATCAATTGGTTCAAATAGATGACCAAGATGAATGTACTACTGCTAAAGAAGTAATTCAGGCAAAAGCAGGAGATACAACTATTACTTATCGTGAAATGTCTGAATTTTCAGGAAAGCTTGTCCATGGCAATGTTAAGAAAAATCTTCCGAATCATGGACATCCAATAAGTATGGTTTACAGCAATAGTGAAGTTAAAACTGTTTCTGGTGGTACAGGGTATTCTGTAAAAAATAAAATATATAATACAGACAATAATGTAAATGTAACTTACAATGAATTTGGAAATCAAACAAAAGTATCTTACTATACTTTACCTTCATTTTACGTACTTGCATTTATAATACGTATAGCCTAATTAGCATTATCTTTTAATTTTCATATTTATAAGCCTCTGATATTCAGAGGCTTTTTTATTTATTAGCATTGTTAGTTCCTGCATTTGCCTTACTATATATTTGCTTTGTCTAATGGTACCAAGACAAATAATTAATATATAACCTTTAAATTTAACTAAAATGGCAAATGAAACAGAAAGTGTCGTAACAATAGGTCATACTACAAATGGTGAAGAATTTCTAAACACGTTCATACATGAATTAAATCATATTACAACTCATATTGCAAAGACATTACATATAAACTTGGATAGTGAGGATATTGCATATCTTGCAGGTGATATTGCAATGAAAGTAAGTGATATTGCTTGTAAATATAGTTGTAATTCTTGCAGAAATAAATTTAAATATTATATGGCATTAAAAAAACGAAAAGTATCACCAATAAGTTTAAATCAAAAAATTGATTATAAAGATATTGATTTATTAAGTTTATTCGTAACTGAGCAAGGAAAAATTCTTC
>JBEQBT010000255.1:0-4929 GCA_041639705.1 Clostridiaceae bacterium
TTTCTATATTGTGGCATATATGAAATTTATGACCATATTACTCACATTCATATAATGCTACATTTGCTTTGGAAAGGCAGGAATGCCAGTCTTGGTTCAGCTTTTTATCTACAACAATACCGTCAACATCAGAAAAGTCACATATTTTGATAAATGAAGTTTTATCAAATTTGGAATAATCTGCTACTACATATACCTTGTTGGAATGTTGAACAGCAAGCTTACGTGTAATTGCTATTTGTTCTTCTGAATCTGTGATTCCGTGTTCTAAGCTTAGGGAACGGCAGGATATAAAGGCTACATCAAAAAAATAAGTATCTATAACATCAACTACGCTTTTACCGGTAAAGGACATGCTATCATGGTCTAGTGTTCCTCCTACAGTTATAAGTCGTATATTTTGATAGGAAACCAGTAAATTCGTTATTTTAAGGGAATTAGTCATAATAGTTAACCGCATATCTTTAATTGCCTGTGCAATGTAGTATGCAGTTGTGGAGCAATCTAAAAAAATTGAATCACCATTGTGGACAAGAGTAGTGCATTTATTTGCAATTAACTGCTTATTTTCAATAAAAATGGTTTCTCGCACTGCAATATTTATCTCATTAATAACTCCGGACTGTATAAATGCACCACCATAGGTTCTGGTTAATACGCCCTCGGCTTCAAGCACCTTCAAATCCCTTCGTATGGTTTCCTCAGTAACACTAAATTTTTTTGCAAGATCAACGACAGTAACACTTTTATTTTCTAAAACCAGATCTTTTATAATAGATTTTCGTTTAACAGCTAACATAAAATTTAATACTCACCTCTATCCTTAAAATATGTTGGATATTATATAAAACATACCACTAGTATAACTGAAACAACACAAAAATCAAGATATAAACTCAAAAAAACCAAATATTTATGTATAAACCAGCTTAAAACAACTTAGTAAAACAAAACTCTTGGAAAGGAAGAAAACAATGAACGAAATCAATATTTTTTATACAGATCAGCAAGCTAAACAAACCATAATAGAGTTGGGAAAAAGAATGTATAACAGTGGCTTTGTTGCTGCAAATGATGGCAATATAAGCTGTAAAGTATCAGATGATGTCTTTTGGGTAACTCCTACAGGTGTATCAAAGGGCTTTATGACTGAGGACATGCTTATTAAGATGGATTTAGACGGCAATATTTTGATAGGGGGATCCCCTTCATCTGAAACAAAAATGCATATACGTGTGTACAAGGAAAACCAACTGGTAAAAGGAGTGGTTCATGCTCACCCACCCAATGCAACAACCTTTGCCATAGCTGGAGAACCTTTAGAGTTGGCAGTATTACCAGAAGCTGTTGTCAATCTTGGACGAGTTCCCGTTGCAAAATACGCCACCCCGGGAACTGATGAGGTACCTGATTCTATTACACCATATTGTAAGGATTATAATGCTGTATTACTTGCAAATCATGGGGTACTGACCTGGGGACAGGATATACTTCAGTCATATTATCGACTTGAAAGTGTTGAACATTACGCAAAAATTCTTATAAATATTCGTATGTGCTTCAATAAGGTAAACATACTGACAAAGCAACAGGTGAATGCATTGCTGAAAATACGTGAGAAACTGGGAATTACCACAGGAGGCATGCCTATTACTTTAGATGAGATTTCAAAAGTACGATAGCAACTACCATAAAGAAAAATCCAGCATAAACAATTTGTTTGTGCTGGATTTTAGATTGGAGCTTCATAGCAGACTTGAACTGCTGACCTACTGATTACGAATCAGTTGCTCTACCAACTGAGCTAATGAAGCATACTAATGGTGATTTGGTTTTACTTGGGTGGCAAAACGCTAAAATTCGGCTATTTTGAACGCTAGCCCATTCAATTTCTAATGGCAGGCTTCCATACCTGCTTAGGGTTATGTAAGGGCAGGCCAAAAACCTGCCACTACAGTACATGGTGTAATTGCAATTTCATTATTCAATCTATCACTTATCCTACTGATTATGATACCTATCCAAATTTCCGAACTTAGTGAATTGTCCAAGCCATGCAAGCTCTGTGGTTCCTGTTGGGCCATTTCTTTGCTTGGCTATGATTATTTCACCCATCCCTTTTTTATCTGAATCCTTATTGTAGTATTCGTCTCTATATATAAACATTACAATATCAGCATCCTGCTCAATAGAGCCTGACTCTCTAAGGTCTGATAGTATTGGTCTATGATCTGCTCTCATTTCTGGAGCACGGGATAGCTGGGATAGGGCTATTACCGGGGCTTCCATCTCCTTAGCTATTGCTTTTAGAGATCTTGAAATCTCTGAAACCTCTTGCTGCCTATTCTCTATTCTTCCACTCCCACCCATCAACTGAAGGTAGTCCAAAACGATTAAATCAAGTCCCTTTTCTATTTTTAATCTTCTGCATTTAGATCTCATCTCAGTAATTGACACACCCGGTGTATCGTCTATAAATATATTTGAGTTGGACATTGGGCCTGCAGCTCTTGCAAGCTTTACCCAATCATCATCCTCTAGATTCCCTGTTAGGAGCTTTCCAAGGTCAATATTCGCCTCAGAGCTTAGCATTCTGTATACAAGCTGCTCCTTGGACATTTCCAAACTGAATATTGCTACACTTTTACCTGCTCTTAGTGCTGGATAGGTTGCAACATTTAGTGCAAATGCTGTCTTTCCCATGGAAGGTCTTGCTGCTATTAGTACCAAATCTCCCTTTTGGAAACCATTTGTCTTACTGTCCAAGTCGTTAAAGCCTGATGGTACCCCTTTGATTTCACCCTTGTTTTTATACAGTCTCTCAAATTCATCAAAGTTTCTAACTATTATTGAGCTTAATTGCTCAAAATCCTTATTGTTTTTCTTTTGTGATATATCAAAAATATTCTTTTCTGCCAATCCAAGTGCCTGCTGCACATCTTCCTGTTCTGTATAGCACTTGTCTATAATATCATTTGATGCAAGAATCAATCTTCTAAGTGTTGCCTTATCCTCAACTATCTTCGCATAATACTTAACGTTTGAAGTAGTTGGAACAGATGTGGCAAGGTTGGAGATATATGAAACACCACCTATAATATCCAGAGTATCCCTGCTTCTTAGTAGTTCAACTAATGTTACCATATCAACAGGCTCATCCTTATTATATAATTCTGCGATAGCTTCAAATAGTACCCTATGTGATTCCTTATAAAATTCAGTTCCATTTAGAATTTCAGTGGATTCTGCTATGGCATTTTTATCAAGAAGCATAGCACCTAAAACCGATTGCTCGGCTTCAATATTATGTGGTGGAACTCTCAAATTTCCTTCCAATTTGTCACCCCCTAGAACACTATATCAAGTATTTCCTTTATATTACTAACAGGAATAATTTCAACCTCACGAATCTTGCATGAAACATCCTTTTTATTTTCCTCTGGAATTATTACCTTCCTTATGCCTGCCTGTATTGCACCGTATATCTTCTCTGTAATTCCTCCTACAGGTTTAACTAATCCAAGTAGTGATATTTCACCAGTTATTGCTACATCCTGCCTTACAGGTTTGTTTGTTATTGCACTTAAAATGGAAACTGTAATCGCAGCACCTGCGGATGGACCGTCAACATTTCCTCCGCCTATAATATTTACATGAACGTCATAGTTAGATACATCCTCACCTGTTAGTGTTCTTATAACTGATGCTGCATTAAATACAGAATCCTTTGCCATTGAGCCTGCAGTATCATTAAATCTTACACTGCCGCCTTCCTTATCTCTTTTAAAGGAAATAGCTTCAATTTCTAGTACAGTACCTAAAAACCCATGTACTCCAAGTCCAAAAACCTTGCCCACCTCGCTTAAATCCTTACCCAAGAATTTACTGTGGGGAGTAAGACGGGATAGAGCAGTCACCTCAAAAATATCTTCTTCTTTTATATGGATGTTTTCATCAGTTCCATTTTTGTGTATTACATAGCCATAAACATCTGCAAGTATGTTTACAGCTCTTCTTCCCTCTATTGTATACCTGCTTATTATTTCAGGCACATTATCATCCATTGTAATTGTTAACTTTTTTGCTGCATTTAAAACTATGTCTTGAATATCTTTTCTTGATAATGGCTCAAAATATACTTCTGCACATCTTGATCTAAGTGCTGCATTCATCTCATATGGTTCCCTTGTTGTTGCCCCAATTAGGATAAAGTCTGCTGGTGCGCCATCATTGAATAGCTTTTTAATATAATGAGGCACATTTTCATCATCAGGGTCATAGTAAGAGGATGAAAACTCAACACACTTGTCCTCTAATACCTTTAATAGCTTATTTTGAAGCAATGGATCAATTTCGCCTATTTCATCTATAAATAATACTCCTCCATGGGCTTCTGTAACCAAGCCTGGCTTTGGCTCTGGTACTCCAGCTTCAGCTAAATCTCGTTTTGAGCCTTGATATATAGGGTCATGGACAGAACCTAGTAGTGGATTTGTTATTTCCCTTGGATCCCACCTTAGGGTTGTCCCATCTACCTCTACAAAAGGAGCGTCCTGTCTAAATGGAGTAGATTTATACTCCTTTGCAAGCTTTAGAGCAAGCCTTGCAGCAGTGGTTTTGCCCACTCCTGGAGGTCCATAAAGTATAATATGCTGTGGATAGGGTGAAGCAAGCTTGGACATAATTGAAGCAATAGCTCTTTCCTGTCCTACTATTTCATCTATGGTAGATGGTCTTAGGAGTTCCATAATGCTTTTGGAAAGTTTTATAGTATCCATTTTCTGATAGGAAACAAGCTTTTTAAGTGTTTTGGAATTTTCAGGTCCCTTTTGCTTCTTTAATATACCTAGCTTTATTTCGTCGATCATCTTATCTTGCTTCTCTTCTAGTATTTTTTCAACTTCCATTTCAATTTTATTTTCTACATGT
>JBEQBT010000256.1:0-4918 GCA_041639705.1 Clostridiaceae bacterium
TTGGCTCTTAAAATACTTGTTAAAGTTGCAGTACAACTCAAAAATGGATTAACAGCAATCAAAATAGTATTATATAGCTGTGCAGCTGTATCAATAATTTTGAGAAAATCATTTTCACCCATTTTTGTAAAAGTATCTACATCATATAAACCTGTTAATATATCAAGGTTTTTAAAGCCTTTAACTTCTTTAACAAAGACTTTAAGAAGCTCAGTAGAAAATATATTTTTAAGCATTGCAGAATAACAGGCAGATAAACCAGTAAGTATTTTATTTTCATTATAGACATCCTGGACATATACTTCTTTAGAAACGCCAAAATGATGATCTAAGGAAGGTGTTGGCATATTCATATCAATAACTAAAATATTATGTTCAAACTTTTTTGCAAGAAGTATTGCAAGATTAGATACAACAAAGTCTTTCATAGTATTATCATCTGTAGTAAAAACAGTTATAATCTCTCTTCTTATTACCCTTGTTTTAAATACAGTTTTTTCAACAACTTTTTCAACCTCAACAATTTTTTGTACTTCTTCTATTTTTTCAATAAAGTGAACAGTTAACTCCTTATCCTCAACTAAATCAAATGGATTATTATCGGCATAAAAAGTGTCCCTGGGGGACACTTTTGTATTATTAAAATTTTTGTCAATAGAATCACCAGAATGATCTTCTTTTACAAAATTATGCTTCCTCTGAATTACTTGATTTATAATATTTTCTTCTTCCTCAGATATATCTTCTTTTTTAACTGTATTTTTTGTTTTAGGATTAAATAGAAGCATATTGATTACATCTTCATCAATATCACCATAATAGAAATCATATATACCTAAATCAATTAAATTATTAGTGAATTTTTTTCTTAGTAAATTATCATCACCATAGAGATAAATAATTCTGGCTTTGAAATTAGGATCATTAACCAAGCCAATTAAAATCTCTTCCATATTTTCTTCCCCAGGTAAATAATTAGATATAATTATTACATGAGGATTAAGAGTAATAACATCCTCCTTAATGGTTTTTTTACTTTTCAAAGATTTTAATACATTAACTTCTTTTAAACTAGATATGTATTTTTCAATTTGTTTAGAATTAACTGCTAAAATTAAATTCAAAATATCACATCCCTTTACAAAATAATCAAAATAGTATAATAATAAGACAAATAAAGAAATATATACTATAATAATATAATACATTTACTTATAAATATAGTCAATATGTATATTTAAAAAAAGGTAAATATTTTATATAATAGTAATAAGATTGGTAGGAAGAGGTAAATGTATGGAAAATATTAATGTAAAGCAGCTCTCCATAATTTTAAATGCAGGTGAAACTACCTTATACCCTCACATATCAAAAGAAAAAAAGGGAAAAAAGGACTATTATATAGATATAGACAAACTACTTTTAGCAAACAAATTAAACAATTTTAAATTCCTATTTGAAGATGATAAAACAAGTTTTCTAACCAGGATGCAAAATAAAATATCTATTGATGATTACCCTGATGAATTACGGACAAAAGATATTGTTGAGATAACTGGCTTTCCTAAAGCAAAAATATTTTATATGAGAACACATAACCAATTAGATTATAAAACTATTCAAGATCAACGTTATATGTTAGATTCTTTAGGAAGAAAACAATATGTATATTCAAAGCAGTCATTAATTGAATATTTAAATAAGCATAATAAAAAAGCATATAATTTTAATATAAAATTTACTCAACAATTTTATACAACTAGGGAAGCAATAACGTATATTAAAAAAAGGCTTAATATTACTATCTCTTTAAAAACACTTTATAGGTATATACATGAGTATGGAGAAATACCAGCGATAAAAATAGGTGGAATTATAAGAATACCGATTTTAGAATTTGAATCATTAAACTTAAAAATAATATTTAGCAATTTTAAAGAAAAATAAAAAAGTGTCCCCCGGGGACACTTTTTATATTTCTTTATATAGAGTAACTATATTTCTGCCATGCTCTTTTGAATAATAAAGTGCTTTATCAGCACAAGCTGTAATATTACAAATGTCTTTAATATCCCCTGTTTGAGCAATACCAATACTTACTGTTATATTAGATTTAGTTTTACCATCATCAAAAGTAGTGCTTTCAAAAATACTTCTTAAATGTTCAAGTTCTTCTTTAACATAACCACATTCAAGATTTTCAAATATTATCAAAAACTCTTCCCCACCATATCTGATTACCAAGCTATTCTCTAAATTTATTCTAATAATTTCATAAACTTTTTTTAATACATAATCACCATATTCATGACCATAAGTATCGTTAACCCTCTTAAAGAGATCTATATCAAGCATGGCAATAGTAATATTATCCTTTTCAGTAGAATTAGCCAATTTATCCATATACATATTGTAGTATCTTTTATTATAGGCACCTGTTAAACCATCTTTAAAGCCATCCATTTTAAGTTTTTCAAGATATAATATATTTTGAAAAGCTACAGTTATATTTTCTAAAATTATAGTAAAAAATTCTTTTGCTGTTTTATCCATATCTTTATTTGATTTATCTTCTATGTGTATAGCTCCTATAATATTATTATGTATCTTTAGTGGTATAAAATAAGAATACTGTACTTTACGTTCATATGCTGTAGGATAACTTAAAACAGATTTTGATGTTCTAATTTGAGCTTCATATTCAAGTTGAAGTAAAAGATTATTTATATAATCTTCAATAAATTGCTGCTGTTCGAGATTGATATTACTAGCTGCTATTCTTAATTTATTATCACGCATTATATAAACTGTGCAATAATCAAAGTTAAAGCATTTTCTTATAGTAAGTTCAATTTTTTTAGTAGCATTATTTATGTTTTCACCTTTAATACTTAATTTTAATATATCTTTTAAAATTAAAGATGATCTAGGATTCAGGATGTTACTTTTCATTTTCTTAATTTTGGATTCATAGTAAAAAATTAAAGCTGCAACAGTTAAAACATAAAATATAATTATAAACAGAATAATGTTATTCATAAAATCCTCCAATATGGCTTCTATAAGCCAAAATTAGCTTTAAAACTTAGTGAGGTGGGTTAGGTAGGAAATGTATTATATGATGCCTTGTAGTCGTTATTGTGCGTTATGTGGTCAACTATAGCTTTAGTATATATACATAATAAAATAGTTGTCCAATTAATTGTGGTAAGAGTGTATTTCTAAATATAAATGCAGCAGCACACTCTTTCCACATTTAAGTCATATCCACAATAAGTTTTTAAGCTTGTCCTGTTTCTCCTACCTTAGTTGTTATAATCTTGTAGATAATATTATTATCAGGATATTTACGTTCTAAAGGTATTACATATTTACCTGATATTAATAGGCCACTACCCTGCTCTGCATTAGTAACATAACTCATTTGTGTATCACTCAGATTAAGTAATTTTTGAATTTCCTGTCTATCAGATGGGGCTTGATCAAATAGTAATAAAAATTGAGAATTTGATAACATTGTTCTAGCCTTTCTACTCTGGAGTAGATCCTCAATATTCTGTGTGATTCCTGTTGGTATACCTCCCCATTTTCTAGCTCTCTTATATAGCTCATAGTAATAATTGGCTGAGTATGATTCTTCTCCATCTGTATCATCAAATAACAAGTAAAATTCATCAGTAACAATCCAAGTAAATTTTCCTTCATCACGATTTTGGCATATTCTATTCCAAATTGTGTCCAGAGTAATAAGTATACCCAGTTTTTTTAAATTCTTGCCGAGATCCTTTGTATCAAAAACTGTAAGCCTATTGCTAAGTGATACATTAGATTTACCACTAAAAACATTTAGAGATCCAGTTGTATATAATTCAATTGCAAGTGCTATATCCTTAGCTTCTTTTTCGGGTTGTGCTTTTACATGTTCAAAAAAATCATTAAAATCTGGAATGTAATCTTGATTCCAATTGTTCTCTATAAATTTACGATAGGATAATTTAACGCACCTATCAATTATAGTTTTTTCAGAAGCTGTTAAGCTACCTTTTATAGTTTGGCATATAGAGAGAATAAATTCAGCTTTTAATTGAATAGGGTCATCATCATCTGCGTAATCCTTGCTTACATCCATAACATTTAATCTTGTTTTTGCACCAGCACTTATTACTATACTTTCCCCATTATATTTTTCACATAAAGGTAAAAACTCTCTTTCAGGGTCAACTATTATTACATCATCATTAGTCAACTCCAAAACGTCTATTATCTCAAGTTTTTCAGATAATGATTTACCTGATCCAGGAATACCTAAAACAAAACCATTTGGATTTTTTAAAGATTTACGATTAAAAACTGTCATAGCTCCTGTAACTTGATTATAGCCATAGAAGAAACCTCCAGGATGCATTAAGCTTTGTGCTGAGAATGGCATCAATATAGCTGTGCTATCCGTTAACAATATTCTTTTTATGCCTGCCTTATTATTAGCCAAAGGCAGTACGCTTGCCATTCCGATTTCTTGCTGATGTGTTAAAACATCACATATTATAAGATGTTTTCTACAGATTCTATTAATAGTTCTAGTTATATCCTCTAGTTGCTCTATGCTGCCTGCTGAAACATTTATATAAACACCAACATAAAATATTTTTTTATTCTTCTTTTGAATACTTTCAAGAAGTTCCTCATTCTCTTTTATAGCATTTTTTAATTCCCATGGAATATAGTCAGTACCAGCTCTATGATTTTTTTTCTTTCTCTCTTGGCTTTGCGATTCTAAGGCTGTCAGTTTTCTTTGTAGGAATGTCATTGCATCACCTGTATCAGTTGGCTCAATATGTATAGATGTTGATATATTATATGGGTTGTCCATTAGATCAGATATAAATGTATCCTTTAATAACTGAGGAAAATCTCTAAC
>JBEQBT010000257.1:0-4874 GCA_041639705.1 Clostridiaceae bacterium
ACCGGGGAATCGAACCCCGGACACCATGATTAAAAGTCATGTGCTCTACCGACTGAGCTAGTGGCTCATAAATATATTGCTAAAGGCAACATATAACATAATATCATAAACTAACACTTATGTCAACAAAATAAATCTTCTAATATATCCTAATATATCCAACTTTTCAATTTCTCCAAATCTATAACCTTTATTTCATCTCTATCTATTTCAATTGCTCTATCATTCTTTAATCTTGTTAGTGCTCGTGTAAGAGTTTCTCTTGTCAGTCCTACCATGTTTCCCATGTCCTGTCTTGATATATTTATCTTTAGAACTACTCCATCCTCTGCAGCTTTACCCTCATCCTTTATGAGCTGAATTATTAGGGATGCAGTTTTTCCAAATGCATCTCTTAGTGCAAGATTTTCAACTTGACTTGAAACTAGATTTAATCTCTTTGACATAACCTTTATAATCTGTATTGCAGTTTTAGGAGATGATTCAAGCATCTTTTCCAAATCAGAGTTTTTGATCATATATACTTCTGAGTCTTCGATAGCTTCAGCATTTGCAGGATATGGTGAAATGCCAAATAAACATGCTTCAGCAAACACATCTCCATCAGTCATAATGTGAATAATATGTTCTTTACCATCAGAGGTATTTTTTGATATTTTGACCTTACCTTTTTTAACGAAGAAAACAGCTTCTGCTGGTTCCCCCTCCAAAAAAACTATCTTATTTTTCTTATATTTTCTTTCTATTATAAGGTTGCCAATTTTTTCAGCATCATCATCATCAATTTGTGAAAAGAATGAGAGCCTTTTTATATAATCTATATTACTCATAAATTCCTCCAAGTTTCTATTAACATATATATATTTTAACAGATGCTATAATTTATCTCTACCTTTTATTATTAATTTACAATATATATAAATTTTTTATGTAATACTTACTCTAAATATGGAAAATATATATATGAATAACTACATTAAAAAGAGGTGATTTCATGAAATATAGATTATTGTACATTTTACTTCTCAGCATATTTATATCTGGATGCAGCAGCAAAATTGATTTTACATCTAGATTAACTAAGTTATCGACTATACAGACTCAATCCCAAACAATTGTAGATGATTTAAAGATAATTAACTCAAAAGCTATTGTTAACCATGGAGAATCTGGATTTATAACAATTCAAGGTCGCCCCGAGACCAAGTACAAAATAACTACTTCATTTAAAAAAAGGAACAAAGTAATATCTGTAAACCAGTGGCGTATTACTGGAATAAACGGTCAGGCAACCTTTAATTGGTTCGTTGATTCTGAAACCATTTCAGGGACTTATTCAGCTATAATTTCCGGAGGAGGTAAAAGACTTACTACATATCATACTGTTAATCCTTAGGTTTAATATAATACTTATAGGGGGTAATTAGCATGAAACTAAATTTTCATGATGATTTTAATAATCAATTGAAGGAACTTCAAGAGGAAGAGGATAATTTGGAGAAGTATTTATATGAAAATATTAATTCCTTGGCTAATAGTGAAGTTTTGAAAATCAAAAATAGAATAGCAGGCATAAGAAATACTCAAGAAGAGATTAATGAAATAATCACAGGAGCGTTTTTTTAAAATTTATGTATATAAAACAAAAATCAGTAGTACCATGTTTTCTACTGATTTTTATATGTCATTAGTCTAATTTTGATGCAAAGTTTATTGATTTTTTTGATCTCGCATCTGTAAAAATAGATTTCCCAAGTTAGAACCAATTTTATAAATAAGTTGATTTACATTAATTTCAAAATCATTAGCCTGTTGAATTGCTGTATCTATATTAGGCAAATAGTTTTGTGCAAAATGTATATTACATTTTTTGTGACCAGCTTTGTCAGATACTTCTTTACTAACATACGTATGATTATTAGATATAGTCTTATTTTGGAGAATATCCTCCAAATGAGAAGCATACTCTATTTTTACATCACAAAGATGTAACAAAAGCCAGAATTCAAAGCAGGGATTTGTAATGTAGCATAAATAGCTATTTGCTTGGCAATGCTTAATACAATCTATCATGTTTTGCTCCGAATGAGTTTGCCAATCCCGATCAAGTACAACACAAAATTTATCGTCTCTTCCATTATACTGCATTAAATATTTACGATAATTGAGGTCATACCCTAATAGTGTTAGATCTGTTTCAAAACTCGTCCGAAGTCTTTTATGAATTTTTTGCGGTGAGTTAAGATAAGTTGAAATAAATTCTTTAGAATATTTTTCTTTAAATGCTGGCGATAACTCATTAATAATGTCATCTTCCGAATTTCCTCTAAGTTCAATATATTCTTCCAACAATTCAATTACATGCTTTGGAGCACTATTTGTGTCTCGTTTACTTCTATGCAAAACTTCTATGCTAACTAAAGCATTTATTTTTAATTGTTTTTTATATGCTTCTATTTGTTCAAAATATTCAACTTCAGTATCATTACCTTCTACAGAAAGAAAAAATACTCTTAAAGGCTCTTGCTTTTGATCTTCTCCCTTTCTGTCAAAAGCGGAAGATGTCAGTCTATATTTACTCCCCATCTTCAACTTCCCCCTTCAACAAATCTTCATCGAAGGAGAAATTACTAAAAACGGGAACTGCACCATATCGTCCTATAAGATAATCTCTTTTTACTTTTTTATCATATCTTTCCTTAAATCTATTTAAGGAATAAATATTAGAGCTGTGATCCTCCTGTCTTTCAATAAACCAAATTTCATCTTGTCTAACCAAATCTAAATCCATAACCGAAGAATCATGTATTGTTGCAATTAATTGTGTCGAGGAGCCTTCTGATAACTTATAAAATAATTTTATATACTCTAAAATCAATTTGGAATGCAAACTACGATCAATTTCATCCACAATAATTACTTTATTCTTTTGAGTTTGTAAAAAAAGAGGAATTAAATCAAATAACCTTTGAGTTCCATCTGATTCATCCAAGTAATCAAATAAATCAGAACTGTTCCCATGGTTTAAAACCATTTTTTGAGCTACAATATTGCCTTCATCATTTTTTTGTAAGGTCATCATCAATTTCCCATTACGTATCATCAATGCATCATTGACCAAAGCATTAGAAATTTTAATTTTGAGTTCGTCTCTATCTTCATCAGGGAGCGTGGATAAAGCCTTTTCGAAATCCATTTCTTCATTTTGCACATCCACTACTCCAGTATCGAAATAAGTAAGAATATCTTTAAACAGAGTTCGCATAGTAGTATCATTTACCAGACGATTTAACCCACCAAATCTGGAATCAGGAAAAATAACAATGATGTTCTGAAACCAATTAAAAACTTCTTTAAAAATTTTAAGAGTATCTGAATTATCTGGGCTTCGGTTCGCAATATCAGATAATAAGAGAGTTTGTCTCATGCTATTATTTTTAATATCGTCTAGATAAACATTAAATCTTGTTTGTTCTTCTTTGTTCTTAATCTTTAAATCTGTCTCAATGGTGACATTTCCATCACTTTCCTTTACCCTATTAAAAATACACTGCTCTGAAATTCCAATTTTATATAACCATTCATCAACAACTTCCTTGGTAACATAGGAAATCGCAAAACCATATGAATAGGCACTCTCATTAATTACGAAATCAAATTGAAAAACTCCTGGAAGTTTATAGTTTTCTTTTTCAATTCGAAAATGCTTTTTGTTAAAATCTGTATTAGATATACCCTTAACAACAATATTCTTTGCAAAATGTATTGCTTTAACTAGATTTGACTTGCCGCTAGCATTAGCCCCAAAGATAAAACCGCCTTTCAAAACTCGCTTGTCTCCAATAGCCACTGTATGCTCTTTCAATCTTGTAATTTTACTAGCTGCCATAGAAAATTCAACCCTATTATTAAAAGACAAAAAATTCTCAACAGAAAACCTTAAAAGCATAATATCACTCCTTTTATAATTATTATATGTGATTTTTTCACATTTATCAATTACTACTTAATTAATTTTTAATACAGTCTCAAAAATTTTTTTAGCATCATTGCATTCTATCACATATTGATATAATAAACCATTTGATATTTCTACTTTTGAAATTACTTTCCTCCCACTAAACTGACATCACAATCATATGCAGTGTCTCAGTCGCTTTTCTTTATAATTTTAACATTCCATTCTAAAATGGACTATAATACCTTCTCTTAAAGCTTGTTTTGTAGCAATAGAACATCCATCGTATTACTACTAAATAGGCTCAGAGGTTTTGAAAGAATCTAATCTATCTTTCATGAGTTACAATTTCTAATCAATCAGTTCACTTCATCTCGATTTTCTGTTTTACTTTCTTTTGGATAAATAATTGTAATTATCTTTCCTTTACTAATCCTCCTGACATTTTGAACTTGTTTACAATATGCAAAGACATGGCAACCACTTAAAACCATTATACCTTGAAATAAAATATTAAATCATATAAAAAAAGCTACATTTTTATTGATAAATACCAATAAAAATGTAGCTTTTAACTTGGTGCGGGCGAAGGGACTTGAACCCCCACGCCGTTGGCGCTAGATCCTAAGTCTAGTGCGTCTGCCATTTCCGCCACGCCCGCATATTAGTTTCCTATTGGAAACTCCAATCTGGCAACGACCTACTCTCCCATACCGTCTCCAGTATAGTACCATTGGCGTGTTCAGGCTTAACCATCGTGTTCGGAATGGGAACGGGTGTGACCCTGAAGCTATTGCCACCAGATAATTTAGATGCAAGAAGTTGGATGTTAGATGTTAGTACCTTTAGTCCTAATCCTACATTAACCTTCTTAATCTTTATTGAAAGTACATTAGCCATACCTTTGTATAGCATA
>JBEQBT010000258.1:0-4866 GCA_041639705.1 Clostridiaceae bacterium
CAAATTTCCTAAATACTACTAACTGATTATCCTTCATTAATTCTCTGAGTTTTTTTTCATTGTTATCCAAGGATATATTTATCCTATCGCCATAATTATCCTGACTTGTTTTTTTCTCTGATTCATTCTCATTTGTATTTTTTATTCTATTCCTTGGAATTATTTTAACCATTATATACACCCCTGAACATGGATTACATTTTTATATAAGAATATTATCTGTTAAAAAAAGCTATTTATGCTATGTGCTCTTCTTCAATCATGAAATGCTTCTTATATCATAGCCCTGTTTATTTCAATATATTAAAAAATAAGATACCGAATTATAAATTCAGTATCTTATTGCAAAGTCTTTCCAATGTTCTCTATTTTACTAATTCTAAAACTCTTTCAGTAGTCCTGTCAATTATTTCATCTGGATAACCGAGGTATTTCATCAGTTTAACTGCATTTCTGTTTTTAGACACTCCTTCTTTGATTATAAAATCAAACTTAAGTCCTTCCTGGCTAATGTCTTCACTGAAATAATAATACTTATATGCTCCCTTTACCATTTCAGTAATTTCAAGATCATGGGTTGCAACTATTACAATTGCATTATTGTTTACTAAGTAATCCAGTATTTCTACTGAGGCACCTGCCCTTTCCACTGGATTGGTACCCCTGAATATTTCATCAATAATACATAAGCATGGAATATTAACCCCAGATGCATTAATTATTCTAAGCAGTGCTTCCGCTTCAGCAAGATAATAGCTCTTCCCACCAATAAGGTTGTCTCCTGGACTTATAGATGTGAGTATCTTAAAGTAGCTTCCCTCATACCCATCAGAGGTACAGGTGCATATAGTCTGGGCAAACAGGGCACTTATCCCTACAGTTCTTAAAAATGTGGATTTCCCAGACATATTGGAGCCTGTTATAATAATTCCCTCTTTATTTATATTTATTGAATTCTTAACCGAGTCCTTTAACAATGGATGAGCCATGTTTGTACCCTTTAATTCTGCCCCTTCCATGTTGAGCTTTGGTATTGTATAGTTTTTTAATCCTTCTCTGTAGGATGCAATTGAAATAAGTGCATCAAGCTCTCCTAATATTAGGTACATTTCCTGCAAATCTTTTCTATGAGCCCTTATATCATCAATCGCTCCAAAAAACTTCTTCTCTTCTACCAGAAAAAATATATTAATATACTCACTAATAGTTTCTAAATCACTAGAAGCCTTTTCAAAGGATATTGAGGTTTTTTGAAATACTTGTTTACACGACCTGGCTGCTCTGCTTAATACTGCTGTAAACTCATCTATTGCCTGAATTTTAATTTTCCCCAAATTTCCTGAAGCTTTTATAACATCGTGTAAATATTGTATTGTATGAAGCTGCCCTGATATAGACTTTTTAACCTTGTAATGAATATAGGAGTTTATTGCAAACACAGGGGCTATAGTGTAAAGTAATGCTTTTATTCCAAGCGGATATATTGAAAAAAGTGATAACAGTCCTAACAAAGATAATATTGTAAATACAAACTTATATTTGAACCTTACCATAATATCTTCCCATAAAAATGCTGTTATTAAACTTCCCCTTTGTCTTCCAACCCTTAATAGCTCCATCTGAATCTTTTCTCTAACTTCTCTGTTGTTCTGAAAAAATTCAATAATAGCTTTTCTTTTATTAAAGGATACTTCATCTATTAAAGGAGTTCTCAAAATACTATATAATACCTGTTCACCAGGGGTAGATTGGGTCCTATCCATAATTGAATATATTTTATCCATATCTAAGTCATCCCAGGTTTGATCATCTATATAAAATCTATCTTCATTGTCCTTAACTATATACTTAAACAATTCTCCAATTTCTATTAAGTCCCTCTTTCTCTCCTTTTCTACACCCCATTCTTCCTTTAATATTCTTGAAGCTTGAATTAATTTCATCCTTTTATATAACTTAAATGCAAAAATAAGAAGAGCAATTGTGACAATGAATCCAAAATAGTATACATTGCTTATACCTGCACCCATAACTATTGCTGCATATGCAATCATTAATGCCGCTCCAATTACCACAGCAAGCAATCCCTTATATTTCTTCTCCTCATCAAACATTATTTTGTTCCTCCAGTACCCTAATTTATTATTTTTTTCAAATGCTACTATTAAAAGTTATCACAAATTTGAAGTATTTTCAAATAAGGTTCTATTTTAAAAAAGCTAAAAAAACAGCCTATATAGAAGCTGTTTTCGAAAAATTTAAATGCCTTCAAGTAATGTTGATGGTTCTCCCTCGGAATATACATAAAGCTTATGCAGTGGTCTTGTCATGGATACATATAAAAGCTTTATATCAAGTTCATTTTCCATGTATTCATCTTTATTTGCATTTGCAATCATTACTGCATCAAACTCAAGACCCTTTGCAAGGTAGGAAGGAAGTATTACAATTCCACTTTTATATTCCTTCTCCTTTCCTGTTATTACATAGGGTGCATATTTAGCCCTTTTTAAATAGGAGTATATCTTCTGACACTCCTCCATGGTTTTGCATATGACTGCTATAGATTTAAAGCTTTCCTTCACAAGTGACCTTATATTTTCATCTATATCCTCAGCAATTTCTTTCATGCTGTTCTTTACTAATACCTTCACCTCTTCACCATGACGTATTACAGGCTTTGCCTTAACAATATTTTCGTCATGAAGCTTATCTATAACCTTATTGGCTGCGTCCATTATCTCAACTGTGGTTCTATAGCTCTGTTCCAGGGTTAGGTACTGAATTCTGCTGTCTGAAATTGCATTCTCCATTATGTCCTTCCAGCTCTTTGTACCCCTATAGGAATGAATTCCCTGATTAAGGTCACCTAGTATTGTAAAGGAGCTATCCTTTATTATTTTCTTTAAAACATACAACTGAAAGGCACTAAAGTCCTGGGCCTCGTCAATTACCACATGCTTTACAGGAATTTTCTCATCCATTCCATATATACAGTACTTAATATATATAATAGGAGCTAAGTCCTCTATTTCAATAAAGCCTGATTTCAATATTTCTTTTGAATAGTTTCTTGTGAACTCTATTTGCTCCCTATCAACCCTTCCTTCCAGTATTACATCAAATATTTCTTCCTTTGTAATAAAATCTACATAATATTGATATGGATCAAGTTTAGAAATTCTTTTTATATATTCCTTTACTGCAACCTTTGTTTGGGTTTCAATATCCTTAATTGTGTCATTTTTAATATCTATTGCTTCAATAATTAATCTTCTTCTTTCATCATCCTCCTCCATGGTGTCCTTAAGAAGTACAACCCTTCTGTCACAATTATACTGAAGCTTTTCAATTATATTTCCCTTTCTTGCCTTAAGTCTATTGGTTAAATGTTTTTTAATTTCATCCACCCTTCTAGTCATTGGAAGATCTTTATACTCTCTTGTAAACAAATCATTTATTTCATCGTATTTAAAGAGCACAATTGAATCAATCTTAAAATCTTCCTTTGGTATAAAATCCTTTTCTATAGTTTCAATATATTTATCAATTGCATCCTTAAATAGCATTGATGCTTTTAATTCAGATGCACCCCATATAAGTTCATTTTTCCTGACCTCTTGGCTTGTAATGTTGTGGTTTACAAACATTGTGAGCTTTTCATACTCATCTCTGAATTTGAACTTCCGACCAATTAGTTCCATGGCAAATTCCTCAAAGGTGGTCTGCTTTACCTTTTCTACTCCAAGCTCTGGAAGGACATCTGAAATATAGTTTAAGAAAAACTTGCTTGGTGCAATTATCATGAAGTTTTCAGGTTTAAAGGTTCTCTCATAGGTATATATAAGATATGCAATTCTATGAAGAGCAATCGTAGTTTTTCCGCTGCCTGCAGCTCCTTGAACAATCAATGGTGTCCACATATCAGCTCTTATAATCTTATTCTGTTCGGATTGTATGGTGGTTACAATATCCTTAAGCCTGTTATCTGCACTGGCGCCTAAGTAGGACTGAAGAAATTCATCGTTTGTTGTAATATCTATATCGAATATGTCATTAAGCTTTCCTTCATTTATAGAAAATTGTCTTTTTAGTGAAAGGTCCCCGCCTATCCTTCCATCTGGGCATAAATAGCTACAATGCCCCAACCTTTCCTCATAGTATAGGTTTGCAACAGGTGCTCTCCAGTCCACAATTATAAGTTCCTGATCATCTTCCCTCATTAGGGATAGCTTTCCAATATATATTTTCTCATTATTTTGCTTATTTTCTTCTTTAAAGTCGATTCTTGCAAAGTAGGGTTTATTAACTGCGTCCTTTAATTTTCTAAGCCTTAGTTCCATACTTCCCTGAAACATAGTTCCAATCATAAGCCCTATATAGCTATCACTACTTGAAGAATCAAAGTGTCTAAAATTTTTAGATACTTCTTCATCTAACTTTTCCTTTTCAAATAGTATATTGTTTAAACTTTTATCCACATAACCAAGTGTATATTCCAGGCGTTCGAACTCTTCTCTATATGCAGGATGCTTTTCTGCAGACATTATAACAGCACCTCCCCTTATAAAATAAACACGTATATCTAGTTTATTAGAAATATCATAAAAATCAAAATACTATTTTTGTCTATTTTCCATCTTCCCATACATATTAAGTATATTATAGGGATAATTATAACTATTTCATATATTTCCAAGGTTTTTCTTGACAAACCCATGCTTTCTGAATATACTATAATCTCGTTTTCGACACTTTAAAAAAATAAAGAGAAAAAACTCCGTATAAACAGTGAGTTTTCTTCTCTTTTTATATTTCAAAAATGTTGTATGGAATTCTCAATTTGAAATTTTTTTTATTTTTTTA
>JBEQBT010000259.1:0-4790 GCA_041639705.1 Clostridiaceae bacterium
AAATGTAGTTCATACTTCCCCTTCTTCCTTAGCACATCTTGGTGCAATTATACCATATATGGGTATAATTTGATATAGATAGGGGGATTTTCGCACAGCCTGCCGGGGGTTCTTCCAGGAAATGGGTGGAATGAAGTGAAACCCATTTCTTGGTTGCTTAGTCTGAGTCCTCTTCCCAACTGCTGAAGGAATACTGTCAAGCTCTCTGCAGGCCTTAAAAACAACACAGTGTTTATTTCAGGAATATCGTTAGACCTAAAAGTATCTTTGGTTCATAATAGTCCAAAAGCTTCTGATAGGAAGGCGCTTCTGCATGGTGAAATTCATCAGCCAGTGTCAATATAAAACTAAAAAAATAACCTTATTCGTCTTCATCTCTACATTCAGTACAAAGCTCATCTAGACATCCATCATCAATAGCTGCCCCCCTATTTTTATAAGGAACTGAACGCGGTCTACCCATTTTGTAAAATTTGCATGATTTTGCTCCATAACAAAAGGTTTCAAATCGATATTTTTTTATATTTTTATCAAAATCCCATTGAATTTCAACATTAGCCATATTTGCCCAAATACATTTAAAACATTTTGTTTCCCACAAACATTTACTTAATAGCCTAGCACCTCTTTCTTCATATGTCTGCATTGTTGGAGGCATCATCATCCATGGTGGTGGTATCATTTCACGATTCTCCGATGCTCTATTCAAAAGCTTTAAAGAACCAGCTCTATAATAATCTGCAAATTCTCTTTCTTCATATTGTTTTGTCCATGCTGTTCCCTCAATCGCATCACCTATCCGAAATAAACCCTTTAACTGCTGTTTTTCGGAAATTGCAATTGAAAACTGTTTTTTACCATCACTGCTATATCCTACAATAAAGAAATTGTATCCTAAGTGATAATGTGTTCGATTATCGGTAAGATATCTCCAAACTCTCGTTCTAGGTTGAATAGATACAATTTCCCCTTGCCAATTCACTTTTAATGAAGTATTTCCGAAAATATTCTTTATCATTGTTATTCTCAATCCTTTATATTTAATACTTTTATTTTCTGAACGCATATTCTTTTTTTAGTTCTTCTAGCATTTCAAATACTAATCAAATTCTTACTGAATCAACAATACCATTCTTTTAGATACCTTTAAAGTGACCTCTTACTATATTTTCTTTTTCATCTCATCTTTCAAAGCTGGTCTTCTATTATTTTCAGTAAGAATTTTCTTGTGATACTGATTAAATTCAGCTTCTTTATTCATATAAACATAGATATCCATAATTACTGTACAATAATAAGTTTTTCAACTTTTTCTAATTCGATGGCTCTATCAAGCGCTCTTTCCAATACATTCTTATCTTTTGAACCCTTAAGTATTTTTGCAAGTATTGTTCTACCTGCTACAAAAATTATTTCATCTGCTGCTCGAAGGATATTTTTCATATCTTCTTCAGTTGGCACTGCTTATTCTTTTAAATCACATAATTGATAGTGTACTTTAGCCTTTTTACTCATAGCTATCAGCCTTTCCAAATTATTCTTCTTCAAACCACTCAATTTCAAAGGCTTTGCCAGAAATATAATCTCCATAGCCCCACCCAATATGAGAAGAACTATTAATCAAATTATCAACTCTTCCCTTAAATATGAGATTGTTACATTTCTCCGATCTCTTTATATGTCATTCCTGTTATGAAGAGTTTCGTTATTTCTTTATTCTTTCGACTTCCTCTTAATAAATCAATTTCTATACCTTCAAAGGCTAATATTTTGTCTAATCTATTCATATTCTCTTCCGCCATAAGTTTGCAGTAGAAAAGCCTTTTATACCAGGAAATTCTCTCTGAAGTTCCTGGACTAAAACTTCAACAATAGATTTACCCCAGCCTTTTTCTTCTTGTTGCTTTGTAATTTTTTTACCGATTTCCCAGTAGAGATTAATTCGCCTCTATTTACTGACTTCAGCACTTCATATTGGAGTTTATATATAAGCTCTTTAATTTACTTGACAAAACCAGCATACTCATGCAAATTTCCTGCCATTACATTAACCTTCTCTCAATTTTTACTATTCTCGTAGAACATATTCAATATTTCAAAATTTTGATGACCACTTACCACCAACATGGGTTTTATCTAATTATCTCCAAATATTCCTTATAGGCAAAACACCGGTATCTTATCGAATTATTTCTCAGTTTTAAAATTTCAATCTTCTGTAAACTTTCTACAGCTTTAGAAATTGTGTTAAATGAAAGATTTTGTAGTTTTAAAAACTTGTTGGTTGACACCGGAGGTCTTAATCTAGGAGAGCGCCATCCCGACTGGACTTGCTATCACCAGATTTGTTTTTATATTGGAAGTTTCTTTATGTTAGAGCGTTATCTTCTTATCGACATTATTCTTCATTTTTTGGAGGGGACTGTCCCCCTTGCTGGTCACGCAGTGGCCAGCTTGAATCTTGCTTGTAGAACCGCATAATGATGAAAAGTACAATATAAATCATTGGGTTATTCAATTTGAAACAGAAGCCTGTGATTTGGAAGATTGTAATATTTAAGCTATCCTTTTTCACAATTTTCTTTGATGAGCTCCAAACTAACCTTTTTAATTTGAAATGATTTTTTCAATATAAAGCTTCCTGTTCATAGCAATTCCTCTAATCAAAATAATCCTATGATTATTAGAAAATTTTAATCATGACCACCCGTAAATGAACAGGTGGTCATGATTGCAGTGATTTGAAGTGTGCTATTTTTCAAATGTTCCATACACTTTAATTTCTTTATCTTTAATCATTATCTGTCCTTTAGCAATAACCGAGTTGATTTTAAATTCCTTTTCATCAATTAGAACAAGGTCTGCATCAAAGTTCTTTTCAATCCTTCCCTTGTATTTCAGCTTTAAAAGGTCTGCAGGATTGCTTGTAACAACCTTTAATGCATTTTCCAGTGGTACTTTATCTTTTAAAACCGCATCCCTTATTTCACTGAAAATAGTTGTTACTTTTCCTACCCCTAAGCCTGCAAACTCCTTTTTATCATTAAAAACAGGTAAGCTTCCCTGTCCATCTGATGAGAAGGTAATTTTATTATCAGGCACACCGGAATCCAGGCATATTTTCAATGCACGACTTGCTTTAACTTCGCCTTCTTCCCAAAACACAGGATCAGAGCTAGTAGTAAAATCAATATATCCACCTGATTTTGCATATTTTACCCCATTCTCGAACAAGTATGGATTTCTGTTCATATGAGTAGGAATAAATTGTGAATATGGAAGCTCTGAATTTTCTACAATTTCAAGAAGCATATTTATCATTCCTTTACCATCGCCAATATGAAGATTAACAATTCCAGCCTTTCCTGACAGAATCCCTGCAGCTCTGGCATCCGCTGCAAGTCTTCTGATTTCATCAATTGTTGGCTGGGAAGAACGGTGGTCAGATACTGCAACTTCTCCTATACCAATTATTTTATCAATTATTATTATGTCCTTAGCAACATCTCCTGTAATTGTTGTGACAGGAACTCTGTATGAGCCTGAATATATATATGTGCTTATTCCTTCCTCCTCAAGGCCCCTTGCTTTTGCAAGAAGGGATACCATGCTTCTTGTTATGCCATCTGTGCCAAGGCAGCCAATAACAGTTGTGACTCCACCTGTTGTTATATCAGTAAGCTTTATTTCAGGTGTCCTGGTTTTAAAGCCCCCTTCACCACCGCCTCCTAGAATGTGAACATGACTATCAATAAAGCCTGGCACTAATAGCTGTCCTCTTCCATCAATAATATCAATTTCAATATTTGAGTTTTCTTGGATATTTAAGTTTTCGCCTATAGCATGTATTTTACTGCCTGCAATCACAACATCTTTAATTCCTATATATGATGGAGTATATATACTGGCATTTTTTATTATTTTTATCATTTTCCTACTCCTCACCTTGAGCTGTCAAATATTTTAATTAAAACCTATCATAACAGCAATTATTATAAATATGCTTCCTATTACAAAGAAGAAGCCCTGCATCTTTATCTGCCATTTTGCATACTTGCCCCAGTCAATTCTTGCCACACCTAGAACACCCATAAGGCTTGCAGAGGTTGGTACTATAGCATCTGCAAAACCTGCTCCAAGCTGATATGCAAGGGTTGAAACCTGCCTTGTTACCCCAATAACATCCGATAGAGGTGCCATAATAGGCATTGTCAAAGCAGCTTGACCTGAGCCTGAGGTTACAAAGAAATCAAATATGGTTTGGAAAGCATACATAAATAATGCACTAATAGTTTTTGGCAGCCCTGCAAATGCATTCCCTATACTATTTAATATTGAATTTAAAACTGTAGGAGTTGTTGGATCAGTTCCGCCAATAACAAGTATAATACCCTTTGCCATACCAACTACAAGAGCTGTTCCGGCAAGATCAGCTGCTCCTCTTTGAAAGGAGGAAGCTAAATCATTAAGTTTCATTCCGTTAAGCTTAAATATTATTCCTATTAATCCTGCAGCAAGACCAATTACAAAGAACTGTGATGCAATTTCCGGTATATAGTACCCCTTCTTTGTTACTCCCCAAACTATCCATATAATACCCGCAAGTAAGGATAATAAAACAAGTTTATCTCCAATTGAGAACTTAGGGTTTTCTTCTTTTGAATGAGAATGTTGCCTGAAGTAGTTATCAGTTTCATAGGCCATTGATTTAGTTGGATCTTTCTTTATTTTTTTTGCATATACCATTAAATATGTGCAAGCAAGGCCTGTTGTAATTATCCACATAACAA
>JBEQBT010000260.1:0-4733 GCA_041639705.1 Clostridiaceae bacterium
GTTTCGGTTATCTTTACATTCATTTCCCCACTCCCTTGATAAAAAAATATCGATTACTAATTTTATTATATACTAAAAAAGTCAAATCATATGCAAAAAGTAAAAAAAGATAATATTTTTTAAAACATATTGTGGTTTTAATAAAAAGTTGTATAATATTAAATAAGATATTAAAATTATTATGCTGATAGTAAGAATAAATATAAAAGGAATGCTAACATTTCTCCTCTAAGCGTTCCCCCTGCTTTTTAAGCACCCTCCCCCGGGTGCGATTTTTTTATCCAGTTTCAAGACTTCCACTTCTACAAGTGGGAGTAACATTTTCTACTTTGGTGGGGGTGGAGTCCCCCACAAAAGTCTCAATGTCCAGCTTTAGTTGGACGAGTTCATTTGTGTCCAGCATAGGTGACAGCTCAGTAGTGAAAGTCCACAAAATAACGAAAAACCCGGAAATCTGTCTGCTATGAATATAAATAGGATTATATTACATTTGACAAACTAGGTGTAAATTAATATAATAGAATATGTTCATGACATGCGCCCATAGCTCAGTAGGATAGAGCAACGGTTTCCTAAACCGTGTGCCGGAGGTTCGAATCCTCTTGGGCGCACCAATAGAGGCCCCTGTAATCTTAAGATTATGGGGGCTTATTTATGAAACATATTCTCCTTTTTATTCTGTGCTTATGATGATATAATAAAGTCACTGGAGGGAAGTTGATATGGAAAATGAAAAGCTAAAAGCAGTAAAATAAAATCATTAGGTCAAAATATTTTTTATATTATCGGGGTGTTTTGATGCACGAATACTATATGTCCTTAGCCCTCCAGGAAGCAAGAAAGGCATTTATACTTGATGAGGTTCCTGTGGGAGCTGTAATAGTTAAAAATGGTATTGTTATTTCAACTGGTCACAATTCAAGAGAAATCATGAGAAATGCCCTTTCACATGCTGAAACAATTGCAATAGAAGAAGCTTGTAAATCCCTTGGAGGATGGCGGTTACTGGATTGCGACCTATATGTTACTTTGGAACCATGTCCAATGTGTGCAGGTGCTGCAGTTAATGCCAGGATAAATCGAATAATATTCGGAGCCTTTGACCAAAAGTCCGGAGCCTGTGGCAGTGTTTTTAATATTACCAATGATGAAAGGCTTAATCACAGAATCGAAGTAATACCCGGAATACTTGAAGATGAGTGCAGAGGAATACTTCAAGAGTTTTTCAGAAAAAAAAGAAAATAAAATAATATGGAGAGATGTCCGAGAGGTCGAAGGTACCTGACTCGAAATCAGGCGTAGGGCTTATACCCTACCTAGGGTTCGAATCCCTATCTCTCCGCCAATATGAAGGGCTCTAGCAGTTTTTGCTAGAGCCCTTTATAACAGGTAAAAGATATTATATTTCGTTGAATGATAACATTTTGATAACATTATGGTTTTTTCATTAAAAAGATTATACATATAGTTGGTTGAGTCAATATAGATGGCTACTAGGGTGTATCAAATATGAGGGTATTTCAGCTCAGATCTGCTATAGAGCTTTATGAATAGGTGAATAGGGGCCAGTTCTCAGTCATTTTTCCCAAAGAATAATTCAATCAAGCCATGGGTATAATATCAACTAAGTAAAACAAAGGAGTTGATATTATGTGCAGGCATAATCGTATTAAACACTTTACCTTCATATATCATGTAATGGTGAGAAGTATAAGTGAGGTCCCCCTATTTAAGGATGATGATGATAAGGATAAATACCTCTTTTATACCCAAAAGTATCAAAAAGAATTTGGATTTAAGGTGTATGGCTACTGTCTTATGACAACCCACGGACATTTCATAATAGACGCAAATGGAGCAGATATATCAAAGATAATGCATGGTATAAACCTGTCCTATGCAACATATTACAATTACAAACACAAGCGCCATGGCCATTTATTCCAGGATAGATTTAAAAGTGAAGTGGTAGACAGTGACAATTATCTATTTACACTATCAGCATACATACATAACAACCCAACAGATATTGAGGGTTATGAAGCATGTCCAGAGAAGTATAAATATTCAACCCTTGGACTATACCTTGGACTAGAGGATGACTCAGTTGGAATAGTAGATGAGGAATTTGTAATGGGATTCTTCAGCAAAAATGTTAAGCGTGCAAGGGAAAAATACTATAGTTTTGTTATGGCATGTAATGATGAAATCATGATAGAGCATCATGATTTCAAGGATGAAGTGAGCCAATACAGAAGTGAAAGAGCAGTCCTGGAAAGGAACTTCAAACCAGAGGATGTAATGAGTTTTATAATAAGTTATACAAATGTTGAAGAAAAGCTGTTGAAGTGGAAATACAAAAGGGAAGCAAAGGAATGTAGAGCCCTATGTGTATTTTTAGTAAGATATTATTGCGATTTCACATATAAACAAATATGCAACTTAATAGGAAGATTAACACTTAGCAGGATTTCAGAACTGTCTCAAATAGGGCTCGAACTGATTGAAGGAGATGGAAGATACAAAAATATAATGGAAGAATTTGTACGAGGTAGTGCTGCATAGTTGGTAAAAAAGAATAAATTATTTGAATTTTAAAGAGATGACCTATATGATTTTATTTATTATTTAGTAAAGGTGGACAAGCAGTGAAAAAGTTGATAGGAAAAACAAAAACAACTAGTAATTTTTGCAGTAAGACAAAATTATTAGTTGTTTTTGTTATTAAAATAGGTAAAAAACCTTATTTCTATTGACTACAACAACTCAGAACTGGCCCCTTTTCCGTAAGTGTTAAAAGGCTTGTTACCATACACCTATAATATGCGGAACAATGCGCTCCACCGGATAAAGTGCGGACTAGTCCGGTTACTATAAGTAAGACTATAACTTCAAGAACAACATCCATCATAATTGCGGCAAAAAAAAGAATACTCAATTTAAAGATACTTCCTATCAAAATTTCAGCTCCATAAGATAGATATTCCGCTTCCTCAATTCTATAAACCTTTTTTGCCACGAATAATCCAACTGCTTGTCCGATTTGATGAATTGAAATTTCACTCATCTTTTTTGTCACCTCTGATTTAATGGTAACACCAATTCGACAATTTTCCTATACCATGTGCACAACTCGTCGGTTTCGTAGTGCAACTAGTAGGAACTGTTGCTTGAACCATTATTTATTGTACATAAAAAATCAACCCCATAAGAGCTAATTTAAAACGAGTTGCGCATCGGATATAGGAAACTAATGGTGTTGGTGATAAAATGAGGGATAGTAATCTACTCATCCTTGTTAGTAGCATTTATATTTTCTTATTATTTACTATAATAAAATTGGGTAATAATGGTTAGGAGGGTCAGAATAATTTGAGTAAAAAGAAGTGTTTCAAAAATGATCATTTCCAAACTGTATCATTGGACCTCCTAATCTCCAACATATTTCTGCTCCGAAAAATAAGGAATTCTTAAGATAAAGCCCAGAAGATTTATACATAACACTCTATCTTATTTATTGTTTGCTCCAGCCTCGCGTCCGATTACAGATTACAGTTTAATTTGTTTATTGCGTAATGGAACTTTTTAGAAAATATAAATGTCCTATTATTAGGAAGAAAAAACATTAACGTAATGTGACAGGATTCAACAAACCTTTTGATTATAATTTGGTATAATAGACAATAGATGACAACTAAATAAATTGATAAGGCAAACTTGTTGAAAGACAGGGACGCAAAGCCACGGGTCTAAAGCGATTACTGGTATCGCTATGATAGCCGGGTTGCCGAATCAAGATAACTCTAGGCCCACTAGTGCTATTTTATATTAGAACATTAGTGGGTCTTTATGCCTATTATTGATGATGTGTTACCTTACCGTGGTACCATCATAGTTCATATTCGTTAGTAGGTTGATAATGCTTTTAAGAAACATATGATAAGTTTTTAGTTAGAGATTAGGAAAGGAAGTGGTATATTTGTTATCAGTTAAGATTATAATGGCAGACGATGAACCTGGAATATTGTTTTGCTTCCCTCAATTCTTAGTGAACTTGAGGGTGCTCTGGTTGTAGGAACAGCAGAAAATGCCAATGATGTAATGGGACTTCTCAAAGACCAAAGCCCGGACCTGGTTTTTTTGGATATCGAATTACCTGACATGAGGGGAATTGAGTTAGCTGATAGAATGAGAGAAATAAAACCGGATTTAGCAATTGTATTTATCACCGCACACCAGGAATACTCTCTTGATGCTTTTAAGCTTTATGCTTTCGATTATATTTTAAAGCCCATTGATGAAGAACGTGTAAAAATAACTTTCCGGCACATTCAGAAAATGCTAAAAACATCCAAGAAGGATAATCCGAATCCGCAGGCATCTATAATTTCAATAAGCTCTGGCAATCAACGAGTCTTTGTGAAACTTAGTGAGATTTTCTACATTGAGAAAACAGGACGTCATACTCTTGTTTGATGTGTCAACGGAAAGTTTAAAACGCGTGAGACTTTGCAGGAGCTTGAACAGCGCTTAGGGAGGACATTTTATCGTTCTCATAAATCATATATTATTAATATTATGAAAATTGTGGGATAATAACTTACTATCAGGAAGTAAGTTTCTGAAACTTAGGAAATACTAAGGTATTAAGTATATAGTTTTAATTTAGTAAAAAAGAGGAACGCTCTTCATGAGAGAGAACATTTAGTGTCTAAAACGAAATAGATTTAATA
>JBEQBT010000261.1:0-4703 GCA_041639705.1 Clostridiaceae bacterium
ACATACTTGCGATGTATATGCTGCATTTACAATACATTGTTCTATGTTGTTTAAGCTGCATTTATAGGAAAGCCTCTCTTTTATATAACCTTTTATCCATCTTGATAATTTTCTTTTTATATTTGATGGGAATTTATTATTCCAACTGACAAAACCAAGATCCTCAAGTATTATTTCTGTGGGATTATCCTCTGCTATAAATCTATTTATTTCCCTATTTATATAACTCTTAACTAATGCATCAAATTGTGCCTTTTTTCTGTTATATTTAATCCTTCCTAAATTGAACCTCCTTATGTTTTCAGCTTTTTTAATATTGCCTGACCTTTCATGCTTCTTCATCAAAGCCCAAAATTTATTTCTCTCTGCATTTACCCTGTTTAACCTTTCAGTTTCCTTTGACAGAAAGTCATTTAACTTATCCCCATAGAACTTGTTTTCACTTGTTGCTAATAAACATCTGTACCCCTTATCTAAGCCTATGGTTTTAACTTGTGCATTTATTTTTTCTTTAACTCTGATATATTTGGCCTTATGTATTTCTATTGAATTCCCCTTTATTAAAATCCTTAGATTCCCCTTATGGGTGTTTTTGTCTTTAAGCTCTATTTCAACACGTTGTCCAAATTTTAGTCCTTGTATATATATCTTAAGTTTATTATCTATTAGTTTATAATCATACATATCATTATCTATCATAAAACTTGCTGTTTTGATAGAGTTGGGAATTTTCCCTTTGTATTTTCTTATATATCTTTTAATCAGGCTATATAAATACTGCTTACTTATCAGAATTGCTTGAAACTTAACCGGAATATTTGCTTCTTCATTATGTAATATGGCATATAGCATAATGTCAGACTTAAGAGCGTATAGTATGAATTTTCTTTCATCCTCAGACAGATTGACATTATTGATTACAGCAAGCTTTACCCGTCTCTTTGTATTGGTCCACTCTGTTTTTATATTTGATATTGCTTCATCTAGTGCTATTTTCCAATACCTGGCTGGAAGCTTCCACTGTTTTGCGAATTCTGATTTAATCCATTCATCTCGTATTGTTTTTCTATGATTTTTTATTAATAGCAAGCTATTTATTCCACTATACCTTGAATAAACATAATTTTTAACCTTTGTATAGGCTGCGGCTATGTCTTTAAGTTCTTCTATATTATTAACTACAAGGCTGTGCTGGCGCACTGTTTTCACTACAGTTTCCATACTCTTCGCCTTCCTTTTTAAATAGTTTCTTTGCGACCTCTACTATTGCTTTGTTTTTATGACTTTTGCTACCATACAGCTTAGCTGAAAAAACTGTTATTACTGAGAGAACATCATCAACAAGTTCTTCCTCATATGATTTTTCCTCATCCTCAGTCAGCACAACTATTTCTATATTATGATATTTGCATACTTCAAATATGAGTTCACTTCCAAAGCATAAAAGTCTATCTTTATAATTAATTACAATACACTCTATAGCATTTGATTCTATTAGCCTTATTAACTCTAAAAGACCTTTTTTATTGTAATTAATACCTGAACCTATATCCTCTATGACTTTATATTTCCAACCTTTAGATGCACAATATAATTGTAGTACTTGTTTTTGCATGTCTAGATCATTTTTTCTAGATGGTGTTGACACTCTAGCGTATATTAAAGTAACTTTTTCAGTATCTTTTCTTAAGCTAGCGCAACCTAGAACTGTTTCTAAATCAAATCTTCTATGTCCACCTTTTGTTCTTTCAGAAGGGACTTTACCTGATTTTTCCCATTCCCTTAAGGTTACTACTGTAACTCCTATTTCCTTTGCTGCTTTTCCTATTGGAAGCTTCATTGATTATCACCTACATAATTTAATATATTTAGTATTCCTAATACTAAATATATTATTCAATATCTTGTAGAATTATATATATTTACTTGAGCTGTAGCTACCTCTATAGGCGGTTATGAGAGCTTTATAAACTTAATGCCAGAAATCAAAGAATGTTAACTAATGTTTCTTTGGTACCTGGCACTTTTTTATCTTTTTTTCCTAATGCCTGCAATAAAAGCATCTGAAATATATTCCATTTCATCATCATATTTTATATCCATTTGTGCACGAAGTTTTTGAATAATCAATCCCTTGTTATCTCCAACTTCATCCACCAGCCTACCTATATACATTAATAACTTTGCATAGTCTTTCATCTGTTCCCTTGTTGTAGGTTCATCTGCATGGGCTTCAAGATAATACTCAACATCATATTTTAATATAGATTCCAGTAGTGGAAATAGTCTTTCAGTTGTCCATGATAAATCTCCTGTATATAAGTCTGCATAGAGACAATCTCCAAGGAACATGACTTTATCCTTAGGTATATATATTATACATGAGTCCTCAGAATGGTCTCCACCTACATGTTCAATTATGCAGTTTATTCCACCCAACTCCACCTCTATAAGGTTCGTAAAGGATATTTCAGGAATTTTAATTTTTATTTCTTCTCTGCTATTTGGAAATTCAAGCTTTATTCTTGAGGTACAGAACTCAATTTCAATCCCTTTTTCAACTCTTTTATCCATCTCATCATCAGACCAATCATATTTTGTGTTTCTTTTAATCTCTTCAACAGTCTTAAAATGAGCAAAGGTTAGTACATCTATTTCATGAATTCCAAATATATGATCCCAGTGCCAGTGTGTAATTGCCATATAATCAGGCATTTTTATGTTTAGTTTATCCAATTCCGAAGTAAAAAGTTTAATATGCTCAGAGGAATTGCCCCCATCAACTGCCATTACCCTATCCCTACCAACTATTGCCCCAAGGATTGGCCTGTCAGTTGGTCCATAAGAACCATATAATACACATGTTCTGTTAACTTATGCAGCTTTTGATTTGTCATGTCTGTTCTCCTTTTAATATAAAATGTAAGGTTTGATGTATGTTTTGAATTATCTTTTGCGTATTTATACTGTTACAAAAATTACTTACTATTCAAGTAATTAACCATGCTCTTAACTCCAGACTTAATTGTCTCAAGTTTAAACTCTTTTGTCTTTTTTGTAATGCTAATAAAATCAAATCTATCTGCTTTTAGGTGCTGAAGAAGCCTTTCCATCTGGGTAAGACAGGAGATTGTACCATACCCACTGTCACCAGCTGCAGCTACTGCTATTACAGGTTTCCCATCAACGAAAGCTTTTTCATTTTTCCATCCTTCACTCCTTCTAAGCCTGTCAAATGTGGTCTTAGCTGATTCACTCATTTCACCCCAATAAACAGGAGTTACAAATACAAATGCGTCCATATTAGACATTCTACTATGTAGTTCTTGAAAATCATCCTCAACCTGACACTCATGATTATTAAGACAAGGTCCCCAGCCATTTCCACAGGCCTTGCATGTCCCAACATTAATTTCATTTAAGCTAATCCTCTCAACCTCAGCACCTGCTTCCAATGCTCCAGCTTCAGCAGCGTTACCACAAGCTGCTGTAAGTCCTTCCTTATTAGGACTACTTGTTATTATCATAATTTTCATATTAAATCCCCCAATACTCATATTTATATAATTATTATACAACTATAAGAAAATATATAACAACCGTATAAATATGTTTCAAATAATCACGGAGTATAATAGATTTTTGTATACAAACAAAAAATGCGTGTTTCAATTAACATCAATTTACCTTTAAAACGAGTTCTACGATAATTTATTTCTCCTTTTCAATATATTTTTATTGATAAACAATAATAAATATGATATTATAATATTGAAATTAAGTTATTGAAAGGAGGGTTGTTGAGAAGTTTTTTTAAATGTTGCACTTCTCAATAGCATTAACTATGGAAAATAAAGAAAGTTCAAAAGTTGCACAATTCTTAAAAATCTCCCTGAATATTATGATTGTAATAGGCATTCTAGTCTTCCTTTGGGCAGTTTTTACAGGCTTTTCTGATTTATTACAATTAAAATCTCTAAAATTACTAATAACATTCATTCTTTTTTTAACTGGAGGACTATCACTCCTTGGCATGTTGTTTTATTTACGAAAAATTATAGGTTCTTTAATTAAAAAAACTCCATTTACTTGGAGTAATGTTAATAGCCTTAGAATGATAGCAATATTTTGCCTTGTAATATCCATTTGTTATGGAGCTAATATATTCATAAATAAACAGTACACTAGTTTTACAATAGTAAACATAGACAACAATGGCATCCATACTAACCTAGAGTTTTTAATTTTCTTCTTTGCAGCATGTTTTATATTTGTACTTTCCCAGGTATTTAAACAGGCTGTAGAATTTAAAGAAGAAAATGATTTGACTATATAAGGATAGGGGGATTGACATGGCAATCATTGTGAATTTAGATGTTATGATGGCAAAGAGAAAAATCTCTCTTTCAGACCTTGCAGAAAAGGTAGGCATTACAAATGCAAACCTGTCCATATTAAAAACTAGCAAGGCAAAGGCAATAAGGTTCAGCACTCTTGAGGCAATATGCAAGGAATTGGAGTGTCAGCCTGGAGATATACTTGAATATAAGGGGGATTAGTAAAGGCACAGAATTTCTATTAAACTAACTTCAACGTTATTCCTTTAAAAAAGTATAAAAAGAAAGGAAGTGAGTATTTAGTGGGTTTGTGTACTTGTAATACACAGGCTTGCTAAAAATGAAATAAGATCGGAAGAGCGTCGT
>JBEQBT010000262.1:0-4677 GCA_041639705.1 Clostridiaceae bacterium
GGCCTGTCACGAGCAGGGAAAAATTATACAGAAATTCTTAATGTATTCTATAAAGATATTAGAATTAAAAATTATGAGGATGTAATAAAAACATCAATATAAAAAGAGCCCCAGGGCTCTTTTTATATTCCCTGCAAATCAAACTCAGGGACATATTCCTCATTGGCACTATCAAACTCTTGAATAAAACCTGACTCTAACCCATTTGACACAGCGTAGTCTACTAGTGCTTCATAATGCTTTTTATTAAGCTTTTTATTTAGTTCAGGATATTCACATGCCCTATCCAATGGAGTATACTGGCACATAAGATTAAAGTATACCTCCCTTGGAAGATTATCTAATACCCAATCGACGATTTTTTTTGAGTCGAAAAGCCCTCCTGGAAGCATAAGATGCCTAATCATCAATCCTTTTTTCATAATCCCACTTTCATCAAATGCAGGAGTTCCAACCTGTCTAAACATTTCTAATACTGCCCTGGAGGCATAATTAAAATACCCAGGTGCCCTTGAGTATTTGATACTTAGTTTATCTTCATAATACTTTATATCTGGAAGATAAATATCAACAAGTCCTTCAAGACTCCTTAAGGCATCAACATTTTCATAGGCATTTGAATTATACACAATAGGGATACTAAGACCTTTCTTTTTCCCACTTATAAGAGCCTCTCTAATTTGAGGTATATACTGGGTGGGAGTAACAAGGTTAATATTATGTGCTCCCCTTCCCTGAAGCTCTAAAAATATCTCTGAGAGCCTGTCAATAGATATTTCTCTACCATAACCCTCGTGGCTTATTTTGTAATTTTGGCAAAATACACAGTCCAAATTACAGTTAGTGAAAAAAACAGCACCTGAACCATTTTCTCCAGAAATACATGGTTCCTCCCACATATGCAAAAACGCCTTGGCAGCCTTTACTTCAACACCTGATTTACAATAGCCTACTTTCTCATATCTATTTATACCGCAATTTCTAGGGCATAAATTACAGTTCAAAAGTTCCTCTAAATTATACTCCAATGATTATTCAACTCCTGTCATTTGTATTATTCTAATTTTCTTCTGTAATTTAAAAAAGACCATACCTAGATATGGTCTTTTGATACTGCACTTTCTTCTAGTACCTGATAAGCACAAACTCTGTTCTTACCCATTTTCTTACACTGAGTGTACAAAATATCATCAGCAATTTTAATAATATCATCCTTAGTTCTTCCGTCCTGTGGATAGGCTGATACTCCTCCGCTTACTGTTACAAATATATTACCACCACTCCATAGTGTTGATGTTATTTCAATATTATCTCTAATTCTTTCAGAAATTACACATGCATCCTCCTTGGATAAATCCTTAAATATTATGATAATCTCTTCTCCTCCATATCTACATGCAACATCTGTCTTTCTGATAGACTTTCTGACAATATCCGAAACCATTTTAAGCACCTCATCCCCTGCAAGGTGGCCAAAGCTGTCATTAACCTTTTTAAAATCATCTATATCATACATTACAAGTGAGAACTGAGTATTTGTACTTATAAGGTTTTCAATTTCCCTATCTAAAACTCTTCTGTTATATAGTCTTGTCAATGAGTCAATATCTGCTTTATTTTTCATGTCCCTATATATTCCATCATTTTCAATAGCTAAAGCCATTTGGTTAGATAATATATTAAGCAAGTCATCTATACCATTTGCAGTAAAATTAATTAAGTTCTTTTTCCCACATATAAAAATAGAACCAACAACCTTTTCCCCAATTAATACTGGAACTATTATTGCAACATTAATTGCATCTGAAAATTTGCCAGTAAATTTAACCTTCTTATCCCTGCTTATTTCATTGCTTATATAGATTTTTCCTTCTTTAATAGTTTTAATGGTTACAGCTGAACTGGATAAATCAATACTCAAATCACCTATTCCAATTCCTTCAGGACCATCATAGGCAACAGGATAAGTAACTCCATCGTTATCTACATCAAAGGTATATATAGAACATATTGTATATGGAATTAAGTCTTTCATATTTGTAATTAGATGCTTACACTTTTCTCTAAACTCTCCATACTTAACAATATCCCCTGTAATTTTTATTAATCCCTTTATGGATTCATTCCTTATTTTGATCTTTCTTAATATATGAAAGCAATAATGCAGCATTAGCAAATTTCCTAAAACCAATAGGGCCCCAATCATTTTCGACGTAGAGTTTATTTGACTTAATGACACTGCGACAAAGGATGATATTACAAAATTTACCCCCAGTAATTGATTACTTTCCCTATCCAATACAAATTTCTTTTCATTTTCTAAATTACTATCTATCTTTATAATAAGTACATTTAAAAAGATAAAGCTTCCAATAAATCCAATGGAATATAAAACATGGCCAATGAAACTAGTTATTTCAAATCCTCTCAAAATTGCAGTAGCAAATGTTGCTGCAATACGTGCTGAAACAATAAACATTGCTATATTAAAAAACATCTTAGAATTATCATTTCTCTTAGTAATATACTTTTCTCGAATAAACATTACCATTACTGCAAATATACTTGTAAAGAATACGACAGTTTCGGTGCCATAAAGAATGAATATAAATGCTGCAATAGCATCACTTAAATCGATATCCCCGGTATTTTTCATACTAAATGGCATGTTGCCTATTAATGTACATGCAAGAACAAACACTACAAATGTAATCAAGCTTTGAGAACTATCCAGATTGATTTTTTTTGCAGATAGAATAAAGGATGCAATAGCTGAAACATATAGTATGCATCTAAAAAATAAATGTATTTTATTTTTTCTATCCACGTTTACACCCTCTTTATTAAAAAATTAATTTTAGAAACCTTTTAATAATTTTATGTGCACCTATTAATAATGTACTTTTGTTATTATATCACATTGAAATGTATAATCATATATATTTTTGTAGAAATTTAACAATTATACGAATAATTCCATAGTAAAATTTTCTAAATACATGAAAACCTCCTTAGATAGTTTTGTGTTAAACAACTAATTAAGGAGGTTTTTTAACTATAATTCAACTTCCAACTTAATACATCTTCCAATTATGTTAATTGACTTCACATCCTTGGTCTCTGTCTTTAAGTCGTTGGAATGAGATATTATAAGTATCTTATTCGAATCCAATCTTTTAATTTGTCGAATATACCTTTTACCCTCTACTTCAAGAAGCACTATGCTGTTGTTTATTGCCTCCTGATTCTGATAAACAATTAGTCTATCTCCCTTTTGAATTCGAAAACCTCTCATTGAATCATCAGGAGCTTTTATGTAAATAATCTTGTCACCACTAAATCCTTCTACCCTTTTATCCAAAATCGGCAAATATTTATAATCAAATATCTCCTTAAAATATAAATCACATACTGGAATTTTTTTCAATATATGTGAAAATGCATCCTCCATTTGCTTGTTAACAACCTTTGAACTCTCAACCTCCTTGAGATTTTCAACAGGCTCTGTTACCTCTGTGAATATTTCTTCATCCAAATTAATATCAAGGGTCTTTTCCACTCTTTTAATTAAATCTTCATTGATTATCTTCTTTCCTGACTCAACTTCATTGATAAAGGATTCAGAAACACCTAACTTTTTGGCAAGCTGCTTAGCAGACACTCCGGTTCTCATTCTTGCATCTTGGATTCTTTTACCTACTCTACTCATAAATATCACCCCTTTATGTTATCCACAAATGATGTTAATAGTATATCAAAAAAATTTACCTATGAAAAGAATGAACCATATGACTATTATTTATAAAATTGAAGAAAAGACCCTTGCAACAGCCTCCGCTGCTTTAGCAAGCCTTGGTGAACTATCAATATTCTCCTGAGTTATATTCTCGCTTACCTTTAAATCCTCAAAAAACATATCCTCCAGCCTTTGAGTAACCTCATCATTATAAATAACCCCATTGATTTCATAATTTAATTCATAGCTTCTTATATCCATATTTGCAGTTCCAACAGTAGAAATTTTACCATCTATGGTCAATACTTTAGCATGGACAAAACCATCCTTTCTATAAAAATAAACCTTTGCACCACATTTAATTAATTCTGCAAGATATGTCTTAGATGCGTAATACACAGTAAAATGGTCTAATTGGCCAGGAAATAATATTCTAACATCAATTCCTCCAAGGATAGCGATTTTTAGTGCTTCCATTATGCTCTCTGAGGGAACAAAATATGGTGTAGTAATATATATATGGTCCTTAGCCATTGTTATCATTTTTAAAATTCCCTGCATTATGCCAGGGTATTCCGAATCAGGTCCACTTTTAATAAGCTGCATTATTACTCCACCAGATTTTTTAATACGAGGAAAATATTTTGTAAATTCCTCTTCATATATAAAGTATCCATCATTAGCCCTTTTAATTGACCAAAAGTCATCTAAGAATACCCCCTGAAGTCCTAGTACAAAATCTCCCTTTACCATTAAATGAGTATCCCTCCAATAACCTAGCTTACCCTTTCCCAGGTATTCATCTCCTATATTTATTCCTCCAAGAAAGCCTGTTTTTCCATCTATAACAACAATTTTTCTATGGTCTCTATAATTTATCTGGGTGTTTATATTTCTCAATATAGGTGCTAAAAAATAAGAATATTGTACCACATCAACTC
>JBEQBT010000263.1:0-4645 GCA_041639705.1 Clostridiaceae bacterium
CTTTGATGGTGAAAAAACTATAGTATTGGCAGGTGAAGATATTATTGGCGAAGAGCCTGGTGATACATCCTTACAAGCCTATGGATTATCCATTGACATAGGAACAACTACTATTGTTACCACCCTAATTAATTTATCAAATGGAGAAGAAATCGCTTCTGTTTCAGCTCTTAACCCCCAAAGCTTACACGCACAGGATGTGTTAACTCGTATAAAATTTGCATCAAGTCCTGAAGGCTTGGAAATCATGTATAAGGGCATTACAGATGAATTAAACAGAATGATAGAGGTTGTTTCAAAGGAAGGGAAAATTAGCCAACAGCATATTTATGAGGTAGTATATAGCGGTAATACAACAATGATTCATTTAGCTTGTAATATTAATCCAGCAACACTTGGGAAATATCCATATACACCACAAATCCTTGGAGGTTACGATATAGCAGCATTAATATTAAATATTTCGCCCTTTGGCCTAATTTATTTACCACCTATTATTTCTTCTTATGTGGGACCGGATATTACCTCCGGGGTACTGGCTTCACAGCTGGACAAAAAGAAAGGCATAACTTTATTTATAGATATTGGTACAAATGGGGAAATGGTAATCGCAAATGAAGGTAAGCTTTCAGCAACCTCCACCGCAGCAGGTCCTGCCTTTGAGGGAATGAACATTACCTATGGAATGAGAGCAGGAAATGGTTCATTAGAGTATTTTGAAATTGAAGAAAATGGTGATATAAAAACCCATACAATTGGTGAAACAAAAACAACGGGCATATGCGGAAGCGGACTTTTAGATATAGTTGGAGAGCTGGTCAGGGCACAGGTTATTGGAACTAATGGTAAATTTATTCCACCAGAAAAAGGCACCTATAACGAAGAGTTAAGGAAACGAGTGGTGATTAAAGATGGCAAGACTTCCTTTGAAGTAGCACCCCAAGTTTTCTTAACCCAAAAAGATATAAGGCAAGTTCAGCTAGCAAAAGGAGCAATTCGTGCTGGAGTTGAGGTGCTGCTACTTAGCCTTGATGTTAAGGCTGAAGATGTTGATTTAGTTGAAATTGCAGGCTCATTTGGTTATCATTTAAGAGCAGAAAGCTTATTGAACATTGGTTTATTGCCAAAGGAATTTAAAGACAAAATAAGCTTTGTTGGAAATACTTCAATGGCTGGAGGAAAGGCATTTCTTCTTAATACAGATTTTCGAAATTCTATGAGTAAATTGGTAAAGGAAATAGAAGGTATTGAGCTTGCCAATCAGGAAGACTTTGACAAAATTTTTATAAGCTCATTAAGCTTTTAAAAGTAGGTGGAATAATGAAGGATGAATCCCTAGTAGATTTGAACAGGTTTTGTTATGAATTTGAAGCCTCATATTACAAGGATAAAGATATTATAAGCATTTTGCAAATGGGTGCAACTCCCCAAAACCTTTTAAATGCATCCAAGCTTATAAGGAATAAGGAAAAAAGCAGGTTCCTTAAGTTTCCAGTGAACTTAACAACTCAAGAAATGGTAAGGGAAAAAGCCAATATTGAAGATTTGCCTAAAATTGCTGAAGCTATTTATACATCTGAAGAGCTTAAAAGCACACTTGAAAGTATAGAATTGGCAGGCAATGAAGATATTGTGCTAAAAGTACTGGGGCCATTTTCATCCCTATTAGAAAGAATAGATTCAAATACTCTTTTTAAATGGTTATACAAGCACAAAAATGAAATGCATTCTGCATTAGAAAAGATTATGGAAGATTTAGCTGATTATATTAACACAGCTATAGACAAAGGGGCAAATATTATATCCATTGCAGAGCCTTCCGCAATGGTAGAAGTTATTGGTGAGGTCTGCTATAAGGAATTTGTAATTTTATACATGGTGAAGCTGTTAAAAGAAATTGAAGCAAATATGAATAAAAGCATAGTTCATATCTGCCCAAGATCTTCAATTTATCTTGAAAGATACGGCTTTGCAGCTATTGAAGAATTACTCTACAGCAGCAATAGCTATGGGCAGGCATTAATAGATTTGGCAAAAAATAAGGATATTAAATTTATTGGCCATAGGTGTATAAACGCAGAGGATGCAAAGGTTGACAAAATATATGTACTAAGACTTAAATAGCTTGATAAATATAATAATTTAAGGTTCTGTTTAAGAATAGCGTTGATATTTTATCCTTCCATTTGTAGGGGTGAACAGTATTCGCCCCCACTTAGGTATTATAATCATATAGGCAACCTCGAATGTTTGTTCCAAGGGGCGAACACTGTTCGCCCCTACACTTACATCTTAACATCTTTCTTAAACAGAGACTAATTTACAGAAAGAAAGTTTTTTTAGAGTGTATTAAAGTTATAAAGCTTGTTTGATTTATGATTGGAGGGCTTAAATGGAAGAATTATTTTTACAGTTATCAGATGCAGTAGTAGAAATGGATGAAATTAAGTCTTCAGACATTGCTCAAAAAATAGTGGATGAAAATTTAGATTTACTAGAAGCAATAGAAAAGGGTTTAGTTGGGGGAATGGGCCGGGCAGGCGATTTATTTGAGGCAGAGGAATATTTTATTCCGGAGCTTTTAATGTGCGCTGATGCAACTGATGCAGCCATGAGGGTTTTTAAACCCCATATTAAAAAAGAAGAAAAGAAATCAAAGGGCAGAATAGTAATAGGTACAATTTATGGTGACACCCATGACATTGGTAAAAATATAGTGGCATTAACAATAGAAAGCGCGGGCTTTGATGTTTTAGATTTAGGAAGAGATGTTTCAGCTCGCAAATTTGTTGACAGTGCAGTAGAATTTAATGCTGACATTATTGCAATTTCAACTCTAATGACAACCACCATGGAAAATATGGGTGAAGTTATTAAGCTTTTAATTGAAGAAGAAAAAAGAGAGCTATTCAAAGTGATTATTGGTGGAAAACCTGCTTCATTAGCATTTGCAAAAAAAATCGGCGCAGATGATTACTCCTCAAATGCAGGTGCTGCATTACGTCTTGTAAAAAGGATAATGTCAGAAAAAAAGTAGAGAAGAGTGCCAGTCTCTTCAAATTCAAATGTGAATGTGAAGTGGCTGGCACCTATATTGGCACCTATATTTCACTTTTCTTCTGAAACTAATTCATCTATTTCTACAACTCTAGTATGTTTAATCTGGTCCCACTGAGTTTGCTTTTTAAAAATACATAAAATATTAATAGGTATCCAGCTTACCATAAATAACCAAAAGGTTAGGATTCCTTTTAACATTTTTGTTGCTTTCTTTTTCTCAAGCAATACAACTACAAAGGCTACCGCAAAACTCATAAAGTAAGAAAAGTCTATTGATAAAAACAATTTGTAGTAAACATCTGTTTGAGGAAAGTAATCATGTTTTACATAAAACAATGTTAACAGGATAGTGAGAATAATTGATGCTAGATACAGTATTTGAAAAACAGGTGTAATAAAAAGCATCATTAAATCAAAGCTGGAGATGTTTTTTTTAGTTATAGCGTTTTTAGCAAGTTTAAAGGAATATAGTTCAAAATTCTGGATTAATCCTGTAGACCAACGCTTTCGCTGTTTCCAGGACTGTTCAAATGTAAGTGGCTGCTCATCATAAATAACAGCATCAGGAATCCACTGAACCTTTTCCCCTGATAACACACATAGGGTTGTAAACTCCATATCCTCTGTTATGGTCCTTGTGTGCCACCCACCTTGCTTTTTTATAACTTCGGAACTAACCATAAAACCACTACCATTTATCATTGCAGATAAATTCAGTGAACTTCTTGCACGATTATAAAATCTGTTTACTATATAATAATAAATTGAGTAACAGCTTGAGATAAAAGTATCGTATGGGTTTTTGCTGTCACGATAGCCTTGTCCAATTCTTGCACCACGACACATGGCGTTATTCATTTCTGATAAGAAGTTCTCAGAAACAACATTGTCGGCATCAAAGATACAAAAACCATCATATATATCATCATTCTTTAAAACAAAGTCAAAAAACTCACAAAGAGCATCTCCCTTTGACTTTATCACACCTTTACAATCAAATACTTTTGCTCCCTTTGATATGGCAACCTGCCTTGTACCATCGGTACAGTTGTTGGGAATCACTATAATATCAAATAGTTCTTTAGGATATTTCTGTTTTTGCAAACTGTCAATCAGATTGCCAATAACAAGCTCTTCATTTCGAGCAGCAATAATAGCTGCAAATTTATGTTTAGGTTGAAATTTCTCTTTTTTCTTTTGTGGCAGTAATGAAAAAAGAGAAATCAATGTAAAATAGGAAGCATAGATGGTTAGAACAAAGCTAACAATCCAGGCAATATTTTTTATTATGTTTACCATAATTATCTGATCTCCCTTAGTTTACTTCGAATTATTTTTTCTTTTAATCCTTTTTTTATAGAAAAATACAATAAAAATCATTGTGATTGATCCTAAAACTACTACTGTTATAGTGGAATAGGTATTCATATACCTTATGATATTTTGCCATGAGGCCCCTGCGGCAGCACCCAAATATACAAGTACTGTGTTCCAAAGTAGAGAACCTGCAGTAGTTAATAAAAGGAACAGTCCCATCTTCATTTTTGACATACCTGCTGGTATTGAAATTAAGCTTCGTACAATC
>JBEQBT010000264.1:0-4621 GCA_041639705.1 Clostridiaceae bacterium
TATGTGTTTCCTGATTTATAAGCTTATCTAGCCCGTGTAAGTATGCACCTCCACCAGTAAGCATAATACCCTTATCCATTATGTCAGATGCAAGCTCTGGAGGAGTTTTTTCTAGTGTAGATTTTATTGCATCAATTATTGCTGCTATTGGTTCTCCCAAAGCCCCTCTTATTTCCTCTGATGATACTGTTATAATCTTTGGAAGTCCGCTTATTAAATCACGTCCCTTTATATTTATTGTTTTTTCCTCTTCTTCAGGAAATGCGGAACCAACTTCAAGCTTAACTTGCTCGGCAGTTCTTTCACCAATCATAAGACTATATTCTTTTTTAATATAACTTATAATGGATTGATCAAGTTCATCCCCTGCAATTCTTAAGGATTTACTTGTTACAATTCCACCAAGAGATATAACTGCAACCTCTGTTGTACCTCCTCCAATATCAACTACCATACTTCCTGTAGGTTCATTTACTGGTAAGCCTGCCCCAACAGCAGCAGCCATTGGCTCCTCCATTAGGTAAACTTCCCTTGCACCAGCTTGTTTCGTAGCTTCCTCAATAGCTCTCTTTTCAACCTCTGTAACACCTGATGGAAAGCAAACTACAATTCTTGGGCTAAGTCTAATAAATGAACTACTGCCTGTTACCTTTCTAATAAACATTTTAAGCATAGTCTGAGTAACATCATAATCAGCAATTACACCATCCTTCATTGGGCGAATTGCAACAATATTGCCAGGAGTTCTGCCAATCATTTCCTTAGCCTCATCTCCTACAGCAAGTACTGTTTTAACTGTATCATTTTTTATAGCAACAACAGAAGGTTCTCTGAGAATTATTCCCTTACCTCTTAAATAAATTAATGTATTAGCTGTACCTAAATCAATACCCATATCCTTTGAAAATCCAAATAGTGACATTTTGTTTTCTCCTTTCAAGTTGTTTATAACTATGCTTTATCATAGTATTCCCTTTTCTTTAAGGCTAATATAACAGCCATCTCCAATAATTACATGATCCAATAAATCAATACCTACTAGTTTTCCAACTTCATATAGACGTCTTGTTATATTTATGTCCTCTTGACTTGAAGTTGGGTCCCCTGAAGGGTGATTATGACATATTATTATTGCAGCACTACTTCTTCGTATTGCTTCGGAATATATTTCTCTTGGGTGCACTACTGAAGCATTCAAACTCCCAACAGACAAATCCTTGACATCAATTACAATGTTTTTAGTATTTAAAAATATTACCCTTAAATGCTCCTTCTTTAAATATCTCATATCTTCCATAACTAAATCAGCAATATCCTCTGGACTGTTTATTTTAATTTTATTATCTATTCTATAATTCTTTAGTCTTTTACCAAGCTCTACTGCTGCTTTAATTTGTGAAGCCTTTGCTTGCCCTATTCCCTTTACCTGACTTAATTCTTGAATTGTACATGAGGACAAGAACTTTAGTCCCTCATTAGAGCTTATTAACCTGGTAGCCATATCTATGGCAGTTTCTGATTTGGTTCCTGTTCTAAGAATTATTGCAAGCAATTCAGAATTTGACAATGCTTCAGATCCATATTTAATAAGTCTCTCTCTTGGTCTATCCTCTACCGGAATATCTTTAATGGTAAACCTTTCACTTTGCATATTACACATCCCTTGCTAAAAGATTTACCCCCATCTCCCTTAACCCATTGTATAATTTGTTAATTGGTAATCCCACTACATTAAAATAACAGCCTTCAATTCTTCTTACAAATAATCCTCCAAATCCCTGAATGCCATATGCACCAGCCTTATCTAAAGGCTCTCCAGTGCCAATATAGCTCCAAATTTCTTCATCGGATAGTTCTTTAAAAAATACATTTGTTACTTCATAATCTATATGTATTTTATTAAGTTTCCCTGATAATAGACATATCCCAGTAATAACTTCATGTTTTCTGCCACTCAAACTCCTTAGCATATTGTAAGCAGCATCATTTGTATGAGGTTTCCCTAATGGCTTTTTATCAACGAAAACCATAGTATCAGCAGCGAGAATCAAACTTTTAACATCAACTCTTGAACTAACCTCTAATGCTTTATTTTTTGCAAGATAACATACTAAATCTTCGGGTAATTTATTTACTAGCACCTCTTCGTAATTTGATGGCACAATATCAAATGCAATTCCTAAGTTTTTCAAAATCTCTATTCTTCTTGGAGAAGAAGAAGCAAGAATTATTTTCTCCATAATTACTCCTACATTTTTTTATAAATAAAGAACCCTATTAGCATGCCAAACAAAGATAAAATATTGACCTTAAAGTTAATTCCAAATGTTATTGAAATAAGCTTTAAATCAAGAGTTAATGGGTTTGACATTCCTATTAGAAAATATTTTTTTATGAAGATTAAACTTTTAAAGTTTTCTCCAATAGCTTCACCTATAGCTCCTCCTATGAGTCCAGATATTAATAGTATTAGAATCAAATAAACTAAACCTTTATTTGAACGAACGCTCACAAGGTATCTCCCCTCTATAATTATTGATTATTTAAGGACTTTTTAAACAAATTTAAAAAATATTATATTTCTACTTATATTAGTTTATCATTTTAAAATACAGTCTTCAAGATATTTAGTAAAAGAATATTAAAACCTCTAAAATACGACATTAATAAAGAGCCATAGGCTCTTTATTTGAAATATTATGAAATATTTGCACCGATAGCATTAATGCCTTCAATTAAGTAATCCCTAATCCAAAAAATAATTTCTTGATTTCCTAAATCATTACCCACTATCTTTCTAACTTCCCTTGTATCAAGTATAAATTCATTTTCATTAAATAAATGTCTATAAATAAAATCTAAATTAGGATATAATAATAAACTAATTATTGTATCCTGAACTTTTCCTATGGGTGCTCTGTCTATATGACTATATTTCATTTGAGCTGTTAATGTAGTTCCAATTCCTACATTTGACTCTATATTTAAAACACCTTCACATCTATTACATGCAGCTTCAAATAATGAAATCCCTAACCCAACCTTACGACTTGTACGTGTTGTAATAAATGGATCTTTTATATGAGATAACATCGACCTATCAATTCCTATACCATTGTCCTTTATCACAATCTTTAAATAGTCTTTTATAATGTTTTCTTCTACTATTATTTCAATAAGACTTGCATTTGCAGCAATAGAGTTCTGAATAATATCCATAATATGTAGGGATAATTCTCTCATAAAAATCACCTATTCAAAATATATTTTTACATTAGTAGTATAACAGATATTCATTGTTTTTTTTATACATTCATTTAATGTTAATAAATTATTTAATTATTATTTGAGATACTTCTTTATAATAACTGTTTAGTAATAGTATTTGTTCTGCTGTGTTTTGTTGACATTTATTTAAAACTCTATTCTCATAGTTTTTAATATAATCATTTGTATATTGTTCAAAGCTATTTTTAAAGGTTTTTAACAAATCAGAGCTATTTAATTTTTCTAATTCAATATAGCTATCATTTAATTTTACAATATATTTTTTTAGAATTTCTAAATTATTTGTATCCAAATAAGTAAAATCTTTGTTTAGCATTAATTGAATTTTAATTATATCAATAGCTGCTTCTATAAATTTATTTGTTATTTTTATTTCTTCATTCTCCGTTGACCCAATACTAGCAAAAGCAAATTCATTTATTAGACAACTATAACCTAGAGCTTGTAACTTGTCCTTCTTTTGTGTTAGAAAATCCTTATTATCAGATACAACGATTATTACTCTGTATATAGTATCATCCTCAACAACAACAGGATCAATGTCATCTCTTTTAATAGCATCTTTTAATACATCAGCATTTTTTTTGCTAATAAATGCACCTGCTTGCAGGAAAAATATTTTATAATCAATTGTTGTATTTTGATTAGAAACAACAATTGTCTTATCCTCATTTTCAGTATAATTTGTTACTTTATCATTTGGAATAAATATTCTTGCAATAATGTTTCCTGCAATAACAGCTATCAATGGAATTAAAATAAAAAAACCTAATATAGTCTTAAGCTTTGTATTAGAAATACCTTTATAAATTTCTAATCTTGTATATTTCATAAACTCACCTGCTTTCATTTTTAATACTATTAATTTTTTTACAATTATATGCAAGTGATTTTCAAAAAATTAAAAAGAAGCACAAAATTGTGCTTCTTTATCTTAAAATTCTTGTTGCACCTCTATATCTAGTTTTATAATAACTACTTGATAAACTGGTAATAGTAATTCCATTACTTGAAGATGCTTCAATAAAATTATTATTGCCTACATAAATTCCTACATGGGATATTCCTGATGTATATGTCTGAAAGAAAACCAAATCACCTGGAATAAGGTCACTTTTCGAAACAGCTGTGCCTAATCCTGCTTGTGATTTTGCTGAATGAGGTAAGTCAATGCCGAATTTATTGAATACATACATTGTAAATCCCGAGCAATCAAATCCAGATGGACTTACCCCACCAAATACGTATTTTACTCCCATGAATTCTTTTGCATAGTCAATTATTTCTTGAGCCTTTTTAGTTGACACTGTTGAAGCACTTGTACCTCTTGATG
>JBEQBT010000265.1:0-4611 GCA_041639705.1 Clostridiaceae bacterium
ATCTAATCAAAATGGAACGTCAAATGTTAGTACCAAGGGCGAACACTGTTCGCCCCTACGCTTCCATTTTAACATTTTTCTTAAACAGAGCCAAATTTTAAATGGTATAAGCTAGTGAACTTGTTCAGCTAAAGCTGAACATCGAGACTTCAGGTGGGGACTCTACCCCACCTGAAGCAAAAAATGGAAACTTCACCTTATAGAAGGTGGAGTCTTAGAAATTGATAAAACGTGAAAAGTGAAGTCTGAAACTGCAGGCACTTACCTGTATTTTATACAATAGAATTCTATTGATTGAATAGTGGCACAAATAAAATAAATAAGAAAATTAGAAATTCAATTTAAAATATTGACAAACATTATCTGACAATCTATAATTGGAAATGTCGACATATGACACTACATAAATACAAGGGAGGAATAAAAATGAAAAAACTTTTAGCACTCGCATTATCAGTATTGTTAATACTTTCACTTTCAGCTTGTAGTTCAAAGGCACCTGCTGAGGCAGATAAGACACCAGCTACTACAAATGAAACAACAACTAAAACTGAACCAACAACTACAGATGCAGGACAATATAAGGACGGAGTATATAATCTAGATGGAGAAAAGGGACAATTTGGTTATAATTCTGTAGAAGTAACAGTTGAAGGTGGAAAAGTTTCAAAGGTTGTTCTTAAAAGAATGAACCCAGATGGAACTGAAGTTAACTATGACGAGTGGACAGGCGTTAAGGGAGCAGACGGAAGTACTAAGCCAAATCTAAAGCAATTTAGAGAAGACATATCAAGTAAAATTGTTGAAAAACAATCAACTGATGGAATAGACACAATATCTGGTGCAACAGACAGTACAAAAGCTTGGCTTGAATTAACTAAAAAAGCAATGGACTCAGCAAAATAATAAGGAATATATAAAAACGACAGGAGAAATTTCTCCTGTCGTTTTTATATATTATTATAACACATAATATACTTGAGTTTTTATCATATATTGGTATCATAATATTAAGGATATAATTTGAGATTTAAGCTTTCTACAAAGGAGTTAGGAATATGGCTGGAAAAAAGGTAATTATAATAGGCGGCGGTGCTGCAGGGATGACTGCTGGGATTGTTGCCAGGAGAAATGGTGCTGAGGTTGTAATACTTGAACAGATGAATCGTGTAGGCAAAAAAATACTTGCTACAGGCAATGGAAGATGTAATTTAACTAATGAGAATATAGATATAAATAGATACCACGGTAAAAATCCTAGGTTTGCAATGAATGCACTAGGACAGTTTAATATGGAGGAGACAGTGCAGTTTTTTGAGTTTATGGGAATATCCTGTAAGGCTGAGGATGGAGGAAAGGTTTATCCTAGGTCAGACCAAGCATCAAGTGTACTGGATGTATTGAGGTATGAGATTGAAAAGTTAGGAATTAGTGAGAGAGTAGAAGCTGGAGTAAAAAGTGTCCACCCCGGTAAAAAAGAATTCACCATCGTATTAAGAGATGGGGAAGAATTAAGGGGAGACAGGGTTATTATAGCAGCTGGCGGAAAGGCTGCGCCGAACCTAGGTTCAAATGGAAGTGGATATGGGATTGTGATTCCATTTGGTCATAAGCTCATAGACCCATTTCCAGCACTTGTTCAATTGAAGCTCAGTGCACCGTTTTTAAAATCATTAAAAGGTGTTAGGTTTATAGGCGCAGCGGCTATTGGAGCAGGTAGCGAGGAACTTAGAAAGGAAATAGGGGAGGTTTTGTTCACAGACTATGGAATATCTGGACCTCCAATACTTCAGTTAAGCAGAAAAGCAGGTGAACAGCTTCAAATAGGCAGGAAACCCTGGATTGAAGTAGATATGTTCCCAGGCTACAGCAAAGAAGAATTAGGTGATATGCTAAAAATAAAACTAGGATACCAACCTCAAAAGCCGTTGGATTTCAGCTTCGTTGGTCTCGTTAACAAACGGTTAGTGCCAGTTATATTAAAGGAAGCTGGAATAGAGGATATAAAAAAGCAATGTCAATGTATAAAGTCCAATAAATTTGAAAACATAGTTAGAATATTAAAAAGCTGGAGATTTGAAGTAACGGGAACCAATTCCTGGTCTGATGCTCAGGTTACAGCTGGTGGAATTGATGTAAGTGATATTGACCCTGACACAATGGAGTCAAAGCTCATTCCTGGGCTATACTTTGCAGGGGAAGTAATGGACATAGATGGGGACTGTGGAGGATTTAACCTTCAATGGGCATGGTCTTCAGGATATGTAGCAGGTATAAATGCATCAGTCGAATAAGATGGAGGTATTGTATGAAATATAAAATATCAAAACTTTTCATTATATTGTTTTTTACAATAAACCTATTAACACTTACTGCATTTGCTGCTACAGGCAAAATAGGCTTAGGTATTCCTAAGAATGCAGTTGTAGTTAATAACTATAATGAATTTTACAATACCATAAATGATGCAGTTAAACTCAAAAATCAAAACATATCAATATATGCAAAAAACTATGACAAAACAACCTATAATATGGATAAGGCAATTAAGCAAGTTATAGATGATAGTTTTACATTTGATTATATCATTTCTTCCTATGAAGCTAGGCATTCTTGGAGATTCGGAAGTAGGGATAGAACAATTAATATAAGTATTTCATATGAGACTGTGGATGGAGTAGCCAATAATTATGAGGAATTTCTAAAAGTATTTGAGAATGAAGCAGTAGTTAAAGGAAAAGACAAGATTAGAATTAAAGTAAAAAGCAGCGAGGTTTCCATACTTGATAATGTGTTCAATGTGGGAGAAAAGCTTAATGAGAAAATGTCTGAAAACAGAAAAATTACCTCCTTATCTGTGGCTAAAAATACATTTCCAGATACAAATGTTATAGTATTAGAATATAATTTATCTCACAGTGATAAAACAGCAACAGCTAATACAGGTGAATATAAAGATTTAGTTAAAGATAATCAATTATATCAAGGTATAAAAATTGCCATAGAAAATTATGAAACTAGCTTTATTGTGAAACAGAATATTAATTATACTGAAGAAGAATTTGAAAAACTTACAAGCTCCATTGATGGCATTATTGAAAGAGTATTAGATGAAAATTATGATATATATTACTATTTTGATTCCTATCAGATCAGCTATATAAAAGAAGGAAATAGTATAAAAGAGGTAAGCATTTCACTTCAATTTTTAAGTGATAGAGAAAGTATTTTAAAAAGAAACAGGGAGGTTGAAAGTAAAATAAAGGAGATAGTGGATTTAATTATTAAACCTGGAATGACAGACTTGCAAAAGGAAATTGCAATTCATAATTATATAGTAAATAATACAAAATATGATGAAGAAAATTATAAGAAAGGAACCGTTCCAAAGGAAGATAATACATCCTATGGTGTTTTAATTAAAGGAATAGGGGTTTGTGGAGGATATGCCAGTGCGATGGATAAACTTTTAGGAGCAGCAGGCATAGAATCCATGATTATTTCTGGTGAAGCAGGTGAAAATGGGAAATATGAAGCCCATGCATGGAATTTAGTAAAGCTCGATGGAGAGTATTATCACATTGATGCCACATGGAATGACCCAGTATACACTTTTAATGGAGTGAGGAAGGATGTTATTCAATTTGATTATTTTAATTTAAATGATGAAGAAATGTCAAAGGACCACAAGTGGGATAGGGCAAAATATCCAAAGAGCAATGCTACAAAGTATAGATATAAGGGAAAGTAAGTAAAAATGAAAGAAACCTGCTATAATTCCATGTCATCCTGAACGTAGTGAAGGATCTAATAAGCACTAGGAAAAGATTCTTCACTGCGTTCAGAATGACATATGGGAAAGCAAATTTTCTAATCGCAACAAAGCTTAGAGCCTCCTTTATTCAAAGGAGGCTCTAGTGTTTTACATCTTTTCAGGAGCGTCAATTCCTAATAGATCCAAGCCTGTTTCTAATACACCCTTTGTTAGGGTTATTAGGTTTATCCATGACATTCTTTTATTCATATCCTCTTCAGATATAATTTTATTTTCATGATAGAATTTATTAAATAAGTTTGCTGTTTCATAAATATAGTCACATATTCTGTGGGGAGCCTTATCAGTGAAGCTAGTTTCAACAGCTTCATTAAATCTTGCAAGCTTCAACATTAAGTCTCTTTCAGTAGGACTGTAGGGCGGGCCTATTTTATTGCTGAAGCTTTTTATTTCTTCCTCAACCTTTCTTAAAATGGATTTAATACGCACAACAGTATAAAGTATATATGGCCCAGTATTTCCTTCAAAGGATGCAAATCTATCTAAATCAAACACATAATCCTTTGTTGCCTGGTTAGATAAATCTCCATATTTTAATGCAGATATCCCAACCTTTCTTGCAATATCTAGCACATCTTCATCTTCAAGGGATTTATTATCCTTTAATTTATCAACAACGTTATTTTCAATTATTTCTATTAAGTCCTGAAGTCTCATAACTCCACCTTCCCTTGTCTTAAAGGGTTTTCCATCCTTGCCATTCATTGTACCAAAGCCTATAAAATCAAATGAAAGGTTTTCTCCTGCAATCTTGGTTTTCTTTGCACATCTGAATA
>JBEQBT010000266.1:0-4472 GCA_041639705.1 Clostridiaceae bacterium
GCAGGCTTAAGTGAGGTTATTATACTCCAGACAAAGGGGCCAAGAGTTACAAATGCAAAGGCTATAACCAGGGTGTAAAACAATATTTTTCCTATTGAAAATTCCTTCCTCTTCATATAAATCCCCCTTACATTACATTTTCTTCCCCAAAGAATTTTTTATTAATTAGTGTGAGGGCAAATATTATTATAAATAATATAAATGCAATTGCTGAAGCATATCCCATCTTAAATTCCCTGAAGCCCTGCCTGTACAGATAAAGGACAACCGTCATGGTCGAATCTAACGGGCCTCCGTTGCCTCCTGAAATGACGTAGGACTGATCAAAGGTCTGAAAGGTTCCAATCATTGAAACAATTAGATTGAAGAATATTGTCGGTTTGAGCATTGGAATGGTTACATACAAGAATCTTTGAAATTTGCTGGCTCCGTCTATTTCCACGGCTTCATAAAGTGATGCCGGTATATCCTGAAGCCCTGCAAGGAATATTACCATATAAAGTCCCACGGAAGACCATATGGCCATGGTCATGATTGAGGGCAGTGCAAGCTTGGGATTGTTAAAAAAACTCTGGGCTGGTATTCCAAATAGTCCAAGGAACTTGTTTAATATTCCGTCGGTTTTATACAGGAAAAGGAACATAACCGAAACCGCAACCGTTGAAGTTACTGTTGGTATATAATAGGCAGTTCTAAAAAATGACTTTCCCTTTATCTTGCTGTCCACAATTACAGCAAGTGAAAGGGCAATAACCAGCTGAATGGGAACAACTCCCAATGAATAAATTATTGTATTAATCAGAGCTTTTTTAAATACCGGATCCTTAAATACTTCAATATAATTGCTGAGACCCACCCATTTCGCCCCCAGCATGCTGGTGGAATCAATAAGGGAATATTCCTTGAAGCTCAACAGGAATGAAACTATCAGAGGGCCTGCAAAAAATACAAGAATCAGTATTGTAAAGGGTGCAGTAAACAATATCCCATCTAGCTTCTCTCTTTTTAACATGTTAACACTCCTTAAAAAGAATCTTTTACTAATAGATACTCCAATACCACAATTATCTTTCAGATTCTATTGGAATTTACTTACCACAAAAGGAAGGCACAGGCGCCTTCCTTTACTGCAAATTCTGAAGCCCTAAGGCCCCTTCGAAATCATGCATTAAAAGTAAAACTATTTATTACTTAACTGCAGCTGCTGCCTCTTGAAGTGCAGCTTTTCCATCGGGTACCTGTCCTAACTGTAGCTTTTCTCCAGCTTTTCCAAGAGCATCAAGTATTTTGCTTCCGTTTAGTCCATAGTCTGCAACCTTTGATACTGAAGTCATATCAACAAGTGGCTTCCTCTCTGGGAAGGTCGCTGCAAATGCATCTCCCATTGATATTCTTGATGGAATTGCAAGACCGCTGTCTGCAACTAGCTTCTGAGCATCCTTTCCTGTCAAATACTTAATAACTGTAGCTGCTTCTTCCTTATTCTTTGTATTTTTGCTCATAACATATGCTACTGTAAAGGCTAAGTCCCCTTCCTTATCTCCCTTTGGAAGTGCTGCTATTCCATATTTTACATTTGGAGCTGCATCCTTCATAAATGGAATCATCCATCCACCTTCAATTACCATGGCTGCGTTCTGTTTTGCAAGTGAATCTCCCGGCCATCCGTCTCCCATGTCCTTAGGAGTTTTAGCAGTTTTGTTTTTTAAGAATGAATAATAGAAATCCATTGCCTTTGCTGCTTCAGGGGTGTTAAATGCAACCTTGTCTCCATCGTTTATCTGTCCCCCTGCCTGGAGTATAAATGCATTAAATCTCTGTGGATCGTTTGGAAGTGATAATCCAACTACCTTGCCCTGGGTAAGCTTATTTGCTGCATCCTGAAGTTCAGCCCATGTTTTTGGAACCTGTAGCCCTGCCTTTTCAAACATGTCCTTATTGTAGAATAATCCAAGTGTGTTGTAATCCTTTGGGAGCCCATATGTTTTTCCCCCAGATTGATACCCTGAAAGAAGATTTGGCTGGAAATCCTTTAGGTCTTCCTTGTCAAGATATTCATCAATTGGGAGTATTGTTCCCTTTGAGATGAAGTTGCTTGCAAGTGCAACGTCCAGATAGTATACATCAGGTTCTGTTTTTGATGCTATCTTAGCCTGTATTGCCTGCAGATAATCTCCCGTCATGACTTCTTTTTTAATTATTATGTTTGCATATTGATTCTGGAAGGCCTGAATCTGATCGTCTAAAAGTTTTACCTCAGCAGGTGATGATCCCCAAACACCAAGCCTTATTATTACAGGCTGGTTGTCCTTTGTCTGCTGTTCATTAGATGCTGTTGGTTCTGTCTTTGCGCAGCCTGCAAAAAGGCCAACAAGTAAAAGTACACTTACCACTATTGTAATGAGCTTTTTGGTTTTCATATAAATCCCCCTCTTTTATATTTTAACCCTAAATCAGGGTTATTTTTAATTTGACATTGCTGTGGGACATGCCACATCGTCTTCGGGTATTTATAGTTATATTTGAATTTTTCTGTTAATATTGATATCCTATGAACCATAAGTGCCATGTCGATGTGTGCATCGAACACTACAGTACTTAAATATAATATTATTCTTAAATACCCCTTGTAGAATCCCTTATAATAAGCTCCGGCTCCACAAGTACCCGTCCTATGGTCTGTCCAGCCACCATGTTAACTAGTATGTTTGCGGCTGCCTCCCCTATTTTTCCCCTGTCCTGCCTTATTGTCGTGAGCTTTGGAGTAAAAAGCTGAGTAATATATATGTCATCAAACCCTACAATTGATATGTCATCAGGAACTGTATACCCAAGATTATTTAAGGAATTTACTGCTCCTATCGCCATCAAGTCGCTTGCACAGAATATAGCTGTCATATCGCTGTTATTTTTTATCAGCTCCTCAGCAGCCACTTCTGCTATCTTATCATCAAAATCCCCATTGGCCACCAGACTGTTGTCAATTGGTATTCCATTTCTATTCAGTGCAAGATAATAACCATCCAGTCTTTCATAGCTTACAAATGCGTTTTTATGGCCGTTTATAAATCCAATCCTTTTATGCCCAAGCTTTATGAGATGGTCAACCGCCATAAATGCACCCTTGATGTTGTCCACTCCTATACATCCCACCATTGGGTTTTGGATATGAATATCCTGGAGTATGCAGGGATACTTTATAGTGCTGAGCTCCTTGTAGTACTCATCAGTAATTTTGAGCCCCATTATAAACGCTCCATCCAATTGTTTTTCCGAAAAAAGCCTTGTAAGATTCTGGGACTTTTGCATATCCGAGGTGGTTGAAAGAAGTACTATTTCATAACCCTGCCTTGATGCCGTGTTTTTAAATTCCATCAACATTTCAAATACCAGTGGGTTCAGCTTTCCTGCGGATTCATAGTCCTCTACCAGCATTCCAAGTCTGAAGTTTTTGTTTGAGCTCAGGGATTTTGCCACAACATTTGCCTTATATCCCATGTTATCTGCAAGCTTTTTTATGTTTTCCTTTGTGTCCTCGCTTATATCACTGTAATTGTTCAGAGCCCTTGAAACAGTACTCACTGACACACCTGCTTCTTTTGCAACATCCTTTATTGTAACTGTTTTAATCTCCATAAATTGTCTCCTTATCTTTATCTTTTTATTTCAAGTGCTGCATTCTTTTTAACCTCGTATTTAATTCCATAGAGTTTGATTTCCATGTCCTCAGTTGAATTTATCACAACCCCATCCTGCCCTATTCTTATATTTATCACTGCATTTTTCCATCTGATATTGAAGGACATTTCCTTCCAATGCTCCGGAATCCAGGGTGAAAAGCCAGGTATCTCATTCATGTCCACTCCAAAACCCCCGAATCCAAATACCGCACTCTGCCAGGAACCGCCCGTTGAGGCTGCATGAAGACCCTGGTCCGTATTCCCCTGGTTATCCTCCAGGTCAGTCATTATGGTTTTCATAAAGTATTTATAGGAATTATGAGTGTCCCCAACACCAAGCCCCATTATTGAATACATTGAAGGACTCAGTGAGGATTTGTGCATTGTGCGCTTTTCGTAATAAGCATAGTTTTCCTTTTTTACTTCCATATCAAATTCTTCCCCCAGCATCAGCATGAGCATAACCACATCGGGCTGCTTTATAAGCTGTGTTTCACCAAGGGACATTCCTCTTAAATCAGGCCATATTGGCATTCCGTTTTCATCGTATTCCCTTATTTCAATGTCCGCTAGCTTGAAGTACCCTTCAAACTGTTCTATTAGTCTTCCATCACTGCCTCTTGGTATATAAATCTTTTCCTGTATTGTTTTCCACTCCCTGAAATCCTCTTCATTTAATCCCAGTTGATTGCAGAGCCCATCAAATAGAACCCTGTTCTCCTTCTTCAGCTTCTCTGCAATCTCAAGTGTTTTATTTATGCTCCATTTTGCAAGATAGTTGGTGTATACATT
>JBEQBT010000267.1:0-4364 GCA_041639705.1 Clostridiaceae bacterium
GCTTAGGTATAGGGCTGGGGGGAGTCGATGTGGGCATCGACCACTACGGGTGGTGTGGGAGTACTAGAATGAGGCTGTTTTACCATACTCCTTTTCAGTTGATGTCTTAACTCCACCTTCTACAATTCCATCTGCTTTTAATACTTTCAATACAGTTAAGTATAAAATCTTCAAGTCAAACCTAATAGATTTATTGTGTAAATAATACTCGCTAAACTTTACTTTATCAATATTATCTATAGTATCTCTCCCATTAATCTGCGCCCATCCAGTAACTCCCGGCAGCAGCTTATGTACACCAACCCTAGTCCTCAGCTCTTTCAAATCATACTGATTATACAAAGCTGGTCTTGGTCCAACATATGTCATTTCACCTTTTAATATATTTATAAGTTGTGGTAATTCATCAAAACTACTTTTTCTTAAAAACTTTCCTACTTTCGTAATATAAAAATCAGGATTTTTAAGTAAATGTGTTGCAACATTAGGTGTATTTATTTTCATTGTTCTAAATTTATATAACACAAATTCCTTATTATCCTTACCAATTCTCCTTTGTGTAAAAAATATTGGACCCTTTGAAGTTAGCCTAATTGCTAACATTAATATTAAAAAAATTGGAGATACTACTATTAATAATATCAGACTTGTAAAAAAATCAAATACTCTTTTCATATTAACATGTCTCCTTACTCATTATATTTTGCCCTAACAATGAAATTATTTATAATAAGTTCACTTTATATAATGCACATATATTTAGTAAGAATTAGTTTGATGCAACTGCTGCTTCATTGTTATATATTGCTTTTTTATATGTAGGAACTAATTCCTGTAGTTTTAGAACTATTTCTTCCCTATTTCCTCCTTCAGTAATAAATCTTAATTCTTCAAGTTTAGATTTCAATTTATCAAAATCGGAAAAGGTTGGTCTTCCAATAAATATCTTTTCATGTATTGTTTTGTTTAGTCCTTCTTCCTCGGTTAACACCTCTTCATAAAGCTTTTCACCGGGTCTTAAACCAATAAATTCAACTTTTATATCTACATTTGGTACAAATCCTGAAAGCCTAATTAAGTCACATGCCATGTCATATATTTTAATTGGTTCGTCCATGTCCAGTATAAAAATTTCTCCACCCTTTGCAAATACACTGGCTTGCAGTACAAGCTGTGCTGCTTCTGGTATTGTCATAAAGAATCTATTGATTTCAGGATGTGTTACTGTTACTGGACCTCCATTTTCAATTTGCTTTTTAAACAAGGGAACTACAGAGCCATTACTTCCAAGTACATTACCAAACCTAACTGCTACAAATTGAGTTTTACTCTTCCTATCCATAGATTGAATTATCATTTCACAGAGCCTTTTTGTTGCACCCATAATGTTTGTTGGGTTAACAGCCTTGTCTGTTGAAATCATAACAAATCCTTCTACTCCATATTTATCCGCACATTCTGCTAGGTTTAATGTACCAAATACATTATTTTTTATTGACTCCTCTGGATTATCTTCCATAAGAGGAACATGCTTGTGGGCTGCTGCATGAAATATGATTTGAGGTCTATATTCTTGAAATACATCCTCTAAATTATTTCTATCCCTAATAGAAGCTATTACACATTTTAAATTTATATCAACATGAGCATACTTAAACTCCTGCTGTAGTTCATAAACCCCATTTTCGTAATTATCAAGTATTACAACTTCCTTAGGTTTAAATTTAGCTATTTGCCTGCAGATTTCAGAACCTATAGAACCTCCGCCCCCTGTAATCATAACCCTCTTGTTGTTTATGAAACTACTTATTCCAGATACGTCTAGTTTTACTTGATCCCTTCCTAATAAATCCTCATAGCTTATATCTCTAATTTTATTAATGGTTACTTTTCCATCTATAAGTTCGTAAATGCCTGGAATTATTTCTAATTTGCAGTTTGTTTCTTTACAAATATTTATAAGTTCTTTTTTATTCTTTTTTTCTAAGGAAGGAATTGCAATAAGTATTATATCAATATTTTCTTTATCAACAATTTTACAAATATCATTTCTATTACCAACTATCTTAACTCCACTAATTGTCTTACCTAGCTTGTCCTTATCGTCATCAATAATAGCAACAGGCAAAAGTTTCATCTCGTTATGCTGTTTCATTTCCTTAATAATCATTGCGCCAGCTGTACCAGCACCTATAACCATAACTCTTTTATTTATCTCTTTATCAGATTTACTATTGATTCCTGTATTTTTAACATACTTTCTATATATTCTATATGTAATTCTAAACCCAATAACATATAGTACACTAAAGATACCTGCTAAAATACTTATACTATAGGGAAGTGTTAATCCTATGATTGCACCAATAATAATACTTGCTGCATCAGCTATAATACATCCTGTAATTGCATATAAAAATTCATCTGTACTTGCATAATGCCAAAGGCTTTCGTATAGTTTGAAAAAATAGAAGAAGATCAAATACACTATAGAAATAAAAATTACACTTCTTTTATAATCAATAATAGGCGGTCCAAGCATTTCATTACCATATTTAAAGTAAAATGCTGTTAAATATGCCATGTTAACTAATATTACATCTATTAACATCATCATCAGCATTTTCACATCTTTCAGCTTTTTCATTTGCTAGCCACCCCACCCCTCTTCTTCTTCCCTGTTCCAGCTTCTCCATAATAATAATGATAGTAATACCCATTATACCCTTTACTAGATGTATCAAGCTTGTTTAACACTACACCAAGTATTTTAGCATTTACTCTCTCCAGGAGTTCCTTTGCTTTAATTGCTGCATCCTTGTCGGCTTCACCTGAGGATATTACTAGAAGGCAGCCATCGGCATATTGGGCTAGAACCTGGGCATCCGTAACCATTATTATGGGTGGTGTGTCTATTATTATGTATTCAAATTTTAGCTTCAGCTCTTCTAGGAATTTTTTCATTTTATCTGATGCTAATAATTCAGCTGGGTTTGGAGGTCTTGTACCAGAGGTTAATATATGTAGGTTTTCTATGTCAGTTTCATTAACAGCATCTTCAAAGGATACTTCACCTACTAATACATTGGATAGGCCTATTTTGTTTGAAAGTCCAAAAAGCTTGTGTTCCTTTGGATTTCTCATATCGCAATCTATAAGCAGAGTTTTGTTTCCCCCTTGAGCCGTTGTAACTGACATGTTTGCTGATGTAGTGGTCTTTCCCTCTCCAGGACCAGGGCTTGTTATAACTATTATCCTTACCCTTTTGTCAAAGGATGAAAACTGGATGTTTGTTCTTAGAGTTCTGTATGCTTCTGAAACAGGTGATTTGGGATGTTTAACTGTTACGATGTTTAACTCAGCCATTTTTCCACCTCCAAAAATATTTTGGACATAATTTGCTAATGAAAGCATTAATGTCAATATTTTATATTTTAATGGTGGTGGGTGCCCTACTATCTCCACTGCATTCAAGGGCCCAGATGGGAATGCAGTTTCATTGATCGCCAGTAATGTATATGTTTTTATATGAGTTTTTATTGTGGGCATGAGACACGCAAGTATTGTTATTAGTACATTAGATTGGTTTTGGGGTTAAAAAGTAGTCGATGTGGGCATCGACCACTACGAGTAGGGGTTAGTTTTAATGCGTTGGTTATTTTTTGAATAAGCTAAATATGCTTTTAGCTTCTTTTATCTTTAAAGCATTGCTTTTAATTTCTTCGTTATTTAGTAACAATTCTGAATTTTTTAATACGCCTTCAAATACATCCTTATTTTTCTTTTTTAAATGCTCACAGGAGTTACTCAGTCCAGGACATCTTTTGTTTGCATTATGAGCATCTGATGCAATAAAGTTGCATATACCATTCTGAAGTAATATATCTGAAGTGCTTTTAACATCCCTGCCAAATACCCCTTCAATACTTCCAGAATTTATCTGAAATAGACATCCCTCTTCTATAAAGCTGTTTATATTAGAGGGCTTTTCAATTATGTACATATATCTTTCAGGGTGTGCAATTATTGGCACTAGCCCTTTTATTTTCAATTCATATATTACCTCCAGTTCATTTCCATTAAGCTTTGCAAATGGAAGTTCTAAAAGTAAGTATTTTGTGTTGTTAAGAGTTCCAATTATTCCATCTGCATATGCTTGTAGAGTATATTTATCTATATATATCTCTTGGCCTGGAAGAATATCTATTCCGTCTACTCTTATTTTTAAAGCTTCAATATGATTTAATATTTCACTATATTCTGTTTCGAATTTTCCTCTGAAGTAGTGGGGAGTTGCAAATATGGTTTTTGTACCAGCTTGCTTTGCAATTTCTAGCATTTTAATTGATGTTTCAATGTTCTCT